>DASSPC010000197.1:0-2344 GCA_035699865.1 Oryzihumus sp.
CGACCGCGCCCACCACGATGTCAACCAGCATGAGTGTCCCCCACTCCGTGCGCGGCGTGGATCGCCGACGCTCGGCCCATCATCGGGCTGGCGAGATGAGAAGTCGAGCAGGTTGAGCCAACTGCCCGGAAGGGACTGCCAACGGCGCGACTTGGCCCATGTGTCGCGGCCATCTCGGGCTGCTGCTGCGCGACACTCCGTGGCGTACCGGAAGCTACGCCGGAGTCGGCAGCTCGTGGACTGACGGGCCGCGCAAACGCGTTGGTCCTGCGGGAAACGGCGGCCCGAGCGGCTCGATTCCGTGCTCAGCGAGCCCTCCCCGGTGGTGGTTGCTCGGGGCTCAGCTGGCCGCCACGTCTCTTCTCCCGTGTCTTCTAGGGCAGGGCCGATCGAGTTGGGCTGAATCCGTGTGGTGGCACAGTTCCAACGCTAGGCTCCCCGCAACTGCTGGCCCGGGGGGACGAGGTGGCTGGGTTGGATTCGGCACGGCTTTGGCGTTGGCTTCGGAGCGAAGCCGTTGGCTTGGTGATCGTTGGCTTCATGGTCTTCGGCCTGCCGCACGTCATTGACCCGTTGAGTCACTTCTACGTCAAGGACGTGGTGGGCTTTGTCGCCGTGTGGTTCGTGATTGCCCTGATCCGCACGGGAGTCGGCGCTCTCTGGCGTCGCCGTGGGGGTCGGGATCGTCTGCGGGCCAGTCAGCGCTCAATCGCGACCCGCACTGATCTCTGACACCACGGACGGGCGACATGGCAGCGGGCGGCATTTTGCTACTGGTGGCGTGGGTACTGCTACTGGCCATCACCGCCGGGATCGTGATCTCGCTGGCAGCGATCGTCGTGATCCTCGTTCGCACCCTGATTCGGAACCGGCGGCCTCCATCTTCTGGTGCTTGACCTTCTTCCAGGGCTGGTCGGGGTGGAACGAGCGCGGCACTTTCGCCGTCATGAGAGCAACCGCACGAGTGGATCGCGTCCTTCGTGCGTCGGGGACGTGGAAAGGGGAGAGCACATGTTCAAGAGTGCCGATGAGCGGGCCGCCGACCGCCGGGAACGTGAGGCGGAGGAGGCACGGGAAGCCGCCGCTCGCGTCGAAAGGGCAAAGCAGGCACAGCAGGAGCGAGAGCGCCGGGCGTTCCTCGCGACACCGCTGGGCGCTGCCACGTTGGCGAAGGAGGCCGGACAGGCGTTCTTGGAGGTCCAAATGGAGGTGGGCGCGCACGTCGGTGAGGCGGGCTTCGGCAGTGCTGGCGGCCAGCGCACGATGGCAAGTTCCGCGGCCACGCTCGAACAGATTGAGAAGTTGGGCTGGCGCTTGGAGCACGCCAGTTACGTCTTCATGGTTACGGGCGAGACCAGCTCGGCCCGCGTGTTTGCCTCCGGAGAGGCAACAGCGGTCAGCGGCGTCACGGTTGGCGTCTATCTGTTCCGTAACACCGCCTCTCCGCAGGACAGCGCTTCCTGAATCTGCGGGTTCCCAGTCCCGCCCCTCGGGCGATACGCCCGACGACACTTTTGGCACCGTTGGGGCGCCACGGTGTCATGCTGCTGGTGATGGGTTATCAGGGGGAGGCAGTAATGATTGACAGCGTGGAAACGAGGGGGACTCGTTCGACCCCGATCAAGCGGTGGGTCGCGTTGGGGGGAGTCGTTCTGGCCGGGGTGGTTGCCGTGACGTTGCACCTCAGCCTGGGCTCGGTGACGGGCACCGTGACCAGTAAGGAGATGGCCGACCCTGTATGCAAGACGACTCAGCGGGGCGGGTTTGCTGCGCACAACGAGGTGACGTGCAGCGGCGCCACCTACACGCTGCACGTCCGCGACAGCGCAGGCCGAGACAACGAGGTCGTAGTGGACCAGCGGACGTACGAGGCGACGAAGGTCGGTGCCGCCTATCGAGGGTGACCCCGTGCGCGGAGCCGTTGGTGGAAGCGGCTCGCGGAGCGCCCTTGAGCCAGTACGGAAATTCGTAACCCATTCACCCGCCGCCCGCTTGTCCTGTCTCGGGTGATGCTTGAGGGTCGTATATCGGCTGACGCTTAACGCCTGTCGGATTGGTCGAGCGGATCCCGGCAATCCAGGACGCGTGACAGACGAGGCTCCGCTGCAGACCTTCGCACTGCATCTGAGAGCCCACCGACGGGGACGCCGCGGATGTCTTCGTCGGCGCCCTGCTCCTCTAGCTCGGGGCCCGTTCGATCCCGCGTCCGAGACCGGCCTGTTCCAGCGTTAGCTGGCGAAGCGAAGAGTCGCGTCGCCATCGCGGTAGATCCGGTAGATCCGGTAGATCCGGTAGATCGAACTACTTGCGGGGGTGCGGCAGACCGGGCCATTCGCAGCGATAT
>DASSPC010000198.1:0-28804 GCA_035699865.1 Oryzihumus sp.
GATCACGGCCTTGAGGACAGGCGGCGTGGCACCGTCACGGGAAGGGGTGGGCGCGGTCGACGTCATGCCGAGAGGTTATCGGTGCGGGACGGTCGCGGCGGCAACTCGGTCCCGACCTGAGGCCTTCGCCTGCGACAACGCCGCGTCCGCGGCCCGCATGAGCTCGGTGGACGTGGTCGCCTGCTGCGGCCAGGAGGCGACCCCGATGCTGACGCGGACGTCGACCACGCCGTCCTCCACCGGGAAACCGGCGTCGCGGATCGCCTCGTGCAGGTGGCTGGCCAGGCCGTAGGCCTCCTCCGGCCCGAGCTCGGGGCACACCACGGCGAACTCCTCCCCGCCGTAGCGGGCCACCGTGTCCACCGACCGGATGCTCGCGGCCACGCGCTGGGCCATCCCGTGCAGGATCGCGTCGCCGGCGCCGTGCCCGTGCGCGTCGTTGAGGTTCTTGAAGTGGTCGATGTCCAGCAGCAGCAGGGACACGCTGCGCCCGAAGTGCTGGGCGCGGTCCACCTCGCGGGCCAGCGTGGTGGTGAGCATGCGCAGGTTGCCGACGCCGGTCAGCGGGTCGATGACCGACATCCGCTGCGCCTGCCGGTGCAGCATCGCGTTGTCGATGGCGATGCCCGCCGGACCGGTGATCGAGGTGAGCATGGCCTGGTCCTCGACGGTGTAGGACTCGGCGTCGCCGGTGCGCTCCACCACCAGGGCGCCGAGCATCATCTCGCCGCGCTGCAGCGGCGCCCCCATGGCCGGCCCGTCCCGGAGCGTGACGTCCTCGCGGGCCCCGGCGACCAGCCGGCGGACCACGCCGTCGGCCACCACCTGCCCGGGCAGGCTGTCCCCGATGGGGACCCGGCGCACCCCGGCGCGGGCCGCTCCTCCGGGCCAGACCACGCGGGCGACGAGGCTGTTGCCCTCGACCAGCCAGGCGGTGACCCGCTGGCTCTCGGTCGCGGTGGCGCCGATGGCGCACACCGCCGAGAGCAAGCCGTCGAGGTCGTGGGTGCGCTGCAGCGCGTCACCGAGGCGCTGGACGTTGAGGCGCAACCGGTCGCGGCTGTCCTGGATCTCGGTCATGCGCAGGTCGAGCTGGCGGGCCATGTGGTTGAAGCTGCCCGCGAGCCGGGCCACCTCGTCCTTGCCGCTCACCGGCAGCTTCATGGCCAGGTCACCCCGGGCCGCCCGCTCGGCGGCCTCGGTCAGCGCCAGCACCGGCTGGGTCAGCTGGCGGGCCAGCCACCACACCAGCACACCACCGACGATGAGGGCCAGCAGCAGCATGCTCCAGGTCAGGGCCGAGGCGGTCAGCGTGCTCGGGGCCGGCATCGCGGCGACGACCACGCACGGGTGGCCCGGGCCGACGTCGGCCGACACGACGTGCATCCCCGCGACCGCGGCCTTGCGACCCTCGAAGAGCCTCTGCGCGGCCACCGCCAGCGGGCGGGCGACGGCCTCCGTGCCCGATGCCGTCACCCCGCCGCCGGGGCACGCGGCGGCGAGCTGGACGTCGGCGGCAGCGCCGACGCGGCTGCGCCAGGTGTTGAGCTGGAGGCCGTCGATGGGCGTGGCCACCACGACGAGCACCGGCCCGCGCGCCGTCTGGGTGGTCGCGGAGTACTCCAGGACCGCCGGAGCCGGCGAGAGCGCGGCGACCGGGGAGATGGCGGGGCGCACCGGCGACGTCGTGCACTGGTGGAGCACCTCCTGCTGCGCGGCCACGCCAGCGGGGGCTTCCCCCGCCCGCGCCAGCAGGATCCCCTTGCGGGAGACCGCGGCGAACCGGACGTCCTGGCGCAGGTGGATCCGCAACGCCGAGCCGGCGGCGTCGCCACGCTCGACCGAGCCGCCGACCAGCCGGGCCGATGCGGCCAGGTCCAGGCAGGTCTCCTGCTGCAGCGAGGCCACGGCCTGGGCGACGACGCGCAGACCGGCCTTCGCCTGGTCCTTGTCGTGGGCGGGGACCACCACGGCCACGACCACGCCAGTCCCGAGCAGCAGTGGAAGCAGCACCGAACCCAGGATCAGCGCGAGCCGGTTACGGATGGACACGAGACCTTCTTTCGCGCGCAGGGTCCGATTCGCCATCGTGGCACGAGACGACGCCAGCCGGGCGGCAAGTTCACCAAGCGGTTACAGGACAATGCCTACATGAGCGCCACGGGCCCGGCAATGGCCAAAGTTCTTCTCCGACAGGAGATTCGCACGCGACGTCGCGCGAAGGCTACCCACCGTGACCGTCGGGCCGACGGCGAGGCCATCGCCCGGGCCGTGCTCGCCGCCCTTCCGCCGGGCGCCAGCACCGTGGCGGCCTACGTGGCGCTGCCCTCCGAGCCGCCCACGGACGCCCTCGTCGAGGCCCTGGTGGGTCGCGGCGTACGGGTCCTGCTGCCCGTCCTGCTCCCCGACAACGACCTCGACTGGCGGGCCGTGGACCACGACGGGGAGCACCCCGCCCCCCTGGGCCGCGACGCGATCGGACGCGCCGAGGTGATCGTCACCCCCGCCCTGGGCGTCGACCGGTCCGGCACCCGCCTGGGCCAGGGCGGCGGCAGCTACGACCGGGCGCTGGCGCGCCGCGCCGCCACGGCACGGGTGCTCGCGCTGCTGCACGACGGGGAGCTGGTCGACGGCCCGCTCCCCCGGGAGGACCACGACGCGCGCGTGCACGCCGTGGTCACCGCCGGGCAGGGCCTGGTCGAGGTGGGCACCGACTAGAGCTCGCCTCCCGACCGGACCGGCCGGGACACGACCCGCCCCGGCCGGCGGCCGGTCAGCCCTTGTCCGCCCCCGGCACCAGCGTCAGCTCGTCCTTGGTGGCCTTGCGCACCGCCGGCTCGGTGAACGGCCACGGGAACGTCTGGTTCGAGGCCCAGGCGTCGGTCTGGTCGTCGTAGTGGTCGTTGAACGGGTGCCCCGACGCGCCGGTCTGGTTGACCCAGTGCGAGGCGTCCAGGTTGCTCAGGTCGACGACCATCCGCATCGAGGGCGCCCAGTCGACCTGGTAGCCCTTGCCGGCGTCCCAGCCGTTGGCGTCGACGATCGAGGAGCCGCCGGGCATGTCCCACGGACCGCGGTTGAACAGGACCCGCACGTAGCCGGGCACCGCGTCGGTGCCGAGCACCGGGTGCTGGAGGTCCAGCCGGTGCAGCCGGCCCCACTGCCAGGTCACCGGGTCCTTGCCCAGCTGCTTGGTCAGCTCGAGCCGCGCCTGCACCAGGGCCTGGCGCAGGATCTCGTCGCGGCCCTCGAGGACACCGGCGGTGCCCTTGTTGTCCCACCAGGAGTCGCGCGGCTTCGTCAGCATGACCTTGACGACCTGCATCCAGTGCCCGCCACCGTCGGCCTTGAGGTCCTTGGGCAGCTCGTCGTCGAAGGTCAGCTCGAGGACGTTGCTCCACACGGCGTTGTAGTAGGCCGCGGCCGCGCCGTTGCGGGACTGCCCCGTCGGGTTGGTGTAGTTCCAGCCCTTGAGCAGGCGCTGGGCGTCGGCGGTGAAGGGGTCCACCTTCAGCGGCAGGAGGTACTTCACCAGGTCGGGCGCGAAGGTGTTGCGCGTGTCGCCCTGGATCTGCGCCATCCGGGCCGGGGTCACCTTCGGCGTCGCGGCCAGCAGGTCACGGATCCGCTGGGACCGGAAGCCGTAGTCCCACTCGCTGGTGAGGAACGGGCTGTCGCTGGCCGTGACCGCCTGGTTGGCGGCGACGATGTAGTCCTCCGGCGGGTCGTAGCTGGTCGGCATGTCCTTGAACGGCACGTAGCCGGTCCAGTCGTAGCGGGAGTCCCAGCCGGGCGCCGGCCAGAAGCCGGGCGGGGTGCCCTTGATCGCCGAGCGGCGCACCGGGATGCGTCCGGGCGCCTGGTAGCCGATGTGCCCGTTGACGTCGGCGTAGACGAGGTTCTGCGCCGGCACGTCGAAGTTCTTCGCGGCCCCGCGGAACTGCTCGAAGCTCTGCGCCTTGTCGATCGAGAACAGGGCGTCGGCGGTGTGCCCCGGCTCCAGACCGGTCCACGCCAGGGCCACGTCGTAGCTGCCGGGGTCCTTCTTCCCGTCCACCGGCGCGCCCCGGCCGGCGTCGGCCACGCTGGGCAGCACGTCGGACATCAGCGGGCCGTGGCGGGTCGAGCGGACGGTGATCGAGACGTCGTTGCCGCCGGCGACCTTGATCGTCTCGCGGCGCGTCGTCAGCGGGAGGTACTTGCCGTCGCGCAGGACCTTGTCGCCGTTGACCTGCTCGAGGTAGAAGTCGCTGACGTCCGGCCCGAGGTTGGTGAACCCCCACGAGATGGTCTGGTTGTGGCCGATGACGACGCCGGGCAGCCCGGAGAAGGAGTAGCCGGCGACGTCGAAGGGGCAGTCCTTGCCGACGCTGCGGCAGTGCAGGCCGGTCTGGTACCAGATGCCGGGGAGGCCGGGCGCCAGGTGCGGGTCGTTGGCCAGCAGCGGCTTGCCCGTGCTGGAGCGCGAGGACCCCACCACCCAGGAGTTGGACCCGATGCCGTCGCCGCGCCCCAGGGTGGTCGGCACCGCGTCGAGGGCGGCGGTCACCTGCGCGTAGGCCGCCTGTGCGGACTTGCCCCCGAGGTATGCCGGGTACGAGCTCGCGGAGCTCGACGCACCGTCACTGCCGGTCGAGGAGGCGCTGCCGGTGGAGGCCGTGCTGCCGGAGGTGGATGTGCCCCCGGTGGTGGCCGTGCTGCCAGAGGTGTCGCCGCCGGAGCCGGACCCGCTCGGGCTCCAGTCCTGGGAGGACAGGATCGGCTTGTGCGAGCCGAACGGGTAGGAGGGGTAGAGCTCGGCGATGTGCGCCATCGACATCGACGTCCCGGCCAGCCGCGCCCGCATCAGCTCGTCGTCGTAGTTGCCGCGCAGGTCCCAGGCCATCGCCTTGAGCCAGGCCAGGGAGTCCACCGGGGTCCACGGCTCGACGTGGTAGTTGTCGACCTTCTGGCTGAGCACGGTGTACTCGAAGCCCATCTGCGAGGGCGAGCCCATCTGGTTGATGTAGGCGTTCACCCCGTCCGCGTAGGCCTGGAGGTACTGCCGGGTGCTCGGCGCCAGCGTCGGCAGCTCCTGCTCGGCGACCCGGCGCCAGCCCATGGTGCGGATGACCTTGTCCGTGTCGAGCCCGGCCGAGCCGACCAGCTCCGACAGGCGCCCGGCCGTGATGTGCCGGCGCAGGTCCATCTCGAAGAACCGGTCCTGGGCCGTGACGTAGCCCTGCGCCTCGAACAGGTCCGCGGAGGTGTCGGCGTAGATCTGTGGGACGCCGTGCTCGTCACGCAGCACCGAGACCCGTGAGCCGAGGCCCGGGACGGAGATGGTGCCGGTGGTCTGGGGGAAGGAGTGGCGGACCAGGCCCACCACGACGACGACTCCGACGAGGACGACCACGAGGAGCGCCGCCACGACGGACACGATGATGCGGCGAGCGAGTTTGGCGCGAGACACCCTGCGAGACTAGGACACCGGCGACAGGGCGGCGCGCACGCCCGGTCCCCCATGACAGCATCCACGCAGGGCGAGGAGGACGGTGGAGGTGACGGCACTGACGCAGATGGCCGCGTTCACCGTCGAGCAGCTCAACCCGGCCCTGCTGGTCGGGGCCCTGGTGCTGCTGCTCTCGGTCGCCGCGGTGCGCCTGTCGGTGCGCTCCGGCCTGCCGTCCCTGCTGCTCTACCTCGCGATCGGCCTGGCCATCGGCGAGGCCGGCCTCGGCATCAGGTTCAACTCCGCCGAGCTGACCCAGGTCCTCGGCTACACCGCCCTGGTGCTCATCCTCGCCGAGGGCGGTCTCACGACCCACTGGGACGGCATCCGCCGCTCGGTCGCGCCGGCGGCCCTGCTCTCGACCCTGGGCGTGGTCGTCTCGGTCGGCGTCGTCGGCGTCGCGGCGCGGCTGTTCCTGGACCTGCCCTGGGGCATCGCGCTGCTCGTGGGCGCCGTGCTCACCTCCACCGACGCCGCAGCCGTGTTCTCGGTGCTGCGCCGGGTCCCGCTGCCCCGGCGGATCACCGGCCTGCTCGAGGCCGAGTCCGGCTTCAACGACGCCCCGGTGGTCATCCTCGTGGTGGCCCTGGCCGAGCAGACCGCCCCGCACGCCACCTCGCACACCTGGTGGCAGCTGGTGCTCATCGCCGCCGCCGAGCTGGCCGGCGGCGCCGCGATCGGCCTGGGCGTCGGGTACGCCGGCGGGAAGGCCCTGCGCCGCGTCGCCCCGGCCTCCTCCGGCCTGTTCTCCCTCGGGATCATCGCGCTGGGCGTCCTGGCCTATGCCGCCTCGGCGATGGCCCACACCAGCGGCTTCCTCGCCGTCTACCTGTGCTCGCTGCTGCTGGGCAACATGGACCTGCCGCACCGGCCGGCGGTCCGCGGCTTCGCCGAGGCGTTGGGCTGGCTGGCCCAGATCGGCCTGTTCGTCCTGCTGGGCCTGCTCGCCTCCCCGCAGCGGCTGCCCACCCAGCTGGTGCCGGCGATCGTCATCGGGCTCGTGCTGCTGCTGGTCGCCCGGCCCCTGTCGGTCCTCGTGTCGATGACCCCGTTCCGGGTGCCGTGGCGCGACCAGGTGTTCCTGTCCTGGGCCGGGCTGCGCGGCGCGGTCCCGGTCGTGCTCGCCACGGTCCCGCTGACCCTGGGCACGCCCAACGTGGAGTGGCTCTTCGACCTGGTCTTCGTCCTGGTCGTGGTGTTCACGCTGGTGCAGGGCCCGACCCTGCCCTGGGTGGCCGCCCGCCTGGGGCTGACCGACCCCGACCGGCTGCTCGACCTCGACGTGGAGTCCACGCCGCTGGAGAAGCTGCGGGCCGAGCTGCTCCAGGTGCAGGTCGGCGAGGAGTCGCGCCTGGCCGGCGTGGAGGTGTTCGAGCTGCGCCTGCCCAAGGGTGCCAACGTCACGCTGGTCGTCCGCGGAGACGACTCGTTCGTCCCGGCACCCAACACCGTGCTGCGCCACGGCGACCAGCTGCTGGTGGTGGCCACGGCGGAGAACCGGCGCCAGGTCGAGCGCCGGATCCGCGCGGTCAGCGAGCGGGGCCGCCTCGCCGGGTGGGTCAGCCGACCGGCAGCTCCGGCCGGGCGACGGGCTCCGCTGCCGCTGCGTGGGCGTGCCCGGCCCTCCAGCTCTCAGCGATCCGACTGAGCTCGGCGTCGCGGCCGACGTGACTCAGTGCGGGGTGGCCTCGTGGTGGCGTCGGCCGTGGCTGCGCTCGGCCTCCTTCATCTCCGCTTCATAGAGGTGACGCCGCCCCTGGGCCAGCTGGCGCCGCGCCACCTCCTCCAGGCACTTGAACAGCGCGTAGTAGCCGTCGTCGTACTCCTCGACGATCTGGAAGGTCCAGCGTCCCTCGAGCACGTTCCGGCCCACCAGCTCGGTGTCGATGCGCTCGGCCAGGTCGAGGTGCCCCGCCCTGCGCAGCATCGCGACGGCCTGGCAGGCCTTCATGTCGCCGGCGCCGGTCAGGCGGTGGAACGCGTACAGGTGACCCCGGGCCTCCTCAACCTCTTCCAGGGCTTCGGACAGCTTCCCCAGGGCCGCGATCGTGGCGTCGTCGACGCCCTTGGGGCGTCGGTGGCACGGTGCCGGTTGGTCATCCATGCGGCCACCGTAGGCAGTCCGCGAGCACGTCACCTCCGGCGCGTGGCGGACCCAACGGCGCCCCTTCGGCGTAAAGGCCGAAACCCGACGCATGCGGGCCGGCCCCGCCGCCAGTGGGGTCGCCTCGCCGGGCGGGTCAGCCGACCGGCAGCTCGGGCCGGGCGGCGGGCTCCGCTGCCGCTTCGTGGGCGTGCTCGGCCCACCAGCTCGCCGCGATCCGACTGAGCTCGGCGTCGCGGCCGGTGAGCATGTAGCGGATCATCTCGAAGTCACCGCGCAGCGACCAGGCCGGGTGGCCGAACGTCGCCGGGTTGTTCTGCTCGATGAAGAAGTGGCTCGGCCAGGCCGCGCCGTAGCCCATCAGCGGCCACAGCAGCAGCCAGGACGGCTTGCGAAGGCGGACCAGGCCGTGGGCCGCGGTCGCCGCGCCGAGCGTGGTGCCGACCAGGTGCGCCCACCGCGTGCTCGCCCGGGAGTGCATGGCCACGTAGTAGGGCCAGAACTCCTCATAGGACGTGTAGGACGCGGGGCAGTCGCACGTGGGCTTGGGCATGGCCGACACTGTGCCCGGGGCCGCCCGGGGGCACAACCCCGGGCCAGCCACACGGCATACCGGCTCGTGTGGCTCGGTATGCCGGGTGGTTCAGGCGCGCGGGCAGGCGGCGGCCACCAGGGTGGCCGCGGCCTCCCGGGCGGCGTCGGCGGCCTCGGGCCGGCCGTCGAGGACGCCGGAGGCCAGGCCGCCGTCGAGCAGCAGGCTCAGCGACAGGGCCAGGGCCTGCGGGTCCGTGGCCCCGGCCTGCTCGGCCAGGCCCTGCACCCACTCCCGCACCTGCGCCTTGTGCCGGACCGTGCGGTCGTGGACGGCCGTGCCGGACTCGGACTGCGCCGCGGTGTTGATGAACGCGCAGCCGTGGAACCCCTCGCGCCGGCACGCCGCCGTGAGGGCGTCGAACATGCCGACGAGCTGGTCCCGCGGGTCGGGCCCGGCCGCCTCGGCTGCCGCCTCGAGCGAGCCGCGCCAGCCGGCGTCGACCCGGTCGAGGTCGGCGAGCACGAGGTCGTCCTTGCCCGGGACGTGCTTGTAGAGCGTCGCCTTGGCGACCGCGGACTCGGCGATGATCGTGTCGACCCCGACCGAGCGGACGCCGCGGGCGTAGAACAGCCGGAAGGCCGTGTCGAGGATGCGGTCGCGGGCGGCACTCATGGGCGTCAGCCTCGCACGACCTTGATGTTGAAGTTGCCGCTGCCGAGCGAGCCCATGAGGGACAGCCACAGGGGCAGGTACATCTCGGTGCCACGCGCGGAGGCGATGCCGCCGAGGTCGTGGATGTGCTCGGGGGCCCAGCCGAACCCCTGGAGCAGCTCCGTCACCGTGGCCTTGGCGTCGGCGTCGTCGCCGGCGACGAACACGTCGTGGTCGCCGGCCCCGACGCGGGCCGGGTCGACCATGACCTCGCAGTTCATGGTGTTGAGGCTCTTGACCACCTTCGCGCCGGGGAAGGCGCGCTGGATCTGCTCGCCGAGGCTGTCGGTGTTGACGACCGACAGCGCGGGCGGGAAGCCGTTGCTGAAGTCGAGCGGGTTGGCGATGTCGAGCAGCACCTTGCCGTCGAGGTTGTCGGCACCGGCCAGGGTGAGGGCCTCGAGGGTGGCGACGCCGGCGGTGGCGTTGACGACCAGCTCGGCGGAGGCGGCGGCGTCGGCGAACGTGGCGGCGGTGCGCCGGCCAGGACCCGCGGCCCAGTCGGTGGCCTTGGGGTTGGCGGCGTCGCGCGAGCCCATGGTCACGTCGTGGCCGAGCTCCGCGAGCCTGGTGGCAACGGCCTGGCCGACCATGCCGGTGCCGAGGACGGCGATCTTCATGTCTGTTTCCTTCGCAGCAGTGGGGCGGGCGGAGGTGCCCGGCGGGATAAGTAGACAGACCTGTCTGTTCAGTTGTCAAGGGCGCGCGACGTTTCGTCGTACACTTCTGGCACTCGATGCCCAAGAGTGCTGATCAGGAGGACCCGTGCCGACGTACGCCTACGCGTGCACCGCGTGCGATCACCGTTTCGAGGTCGTGCAGTCCTTCAGCGAGGACTCGCTGACCGAGTGCCCCCAGTGCGAGGGGCGCCTGCGCAAGCTCTTCAACGCCGTCGGCGTGGTCTTCAAGGGCTCGGGCTTCTACCGCACCGACTCCCGCTCCGGCTCCTCCTCGAGCGTGCCGGCGGCCAAGGGTGACTCCTCCTCGAGCTCCTCCGACTCCTCGTCGTCCTCGAGCTCCTCGAGCGGCTCGTCCACGTCGGGCTCCTCGTCGGCGTCGAGCTCGTCGGGCTCGTCCAGCTCGTCCGCCAAGGGCGCGGGCTCCGCGGCCTGAGCACCGCGTGGTGCCCCGGCCCGCGGCCGGGACCGCACGGCATACCCGGGGTCTGTCCACAGGCCCCGGCTGGTCCGTCCCACGATCCACAGGCCGGTGACGGCCACCCGGAGGCGTTGAGGTGCGCGGCTAGTCTCGCCGCATGACTTCCTCCCCCACCTCCGGCAGCCCGCGCGCCGACATCGGTGTCATCGGCGGGTCCGGGTTCTACGAGTTCCTCGAGGACGCCGAGCGGGTCCGCGTCCAGACCCCGTTCGGCGAGCCCAGCGACGAGGTCGTGGTCGGCTCGCTGGCCGGCCGGCAGGTCGCGTTCATCGCCCGCCACGGGCAGGGGCACCGGTTCCCGCCGCACAAGGTCAACTACCGGGCCAACCTCTGGGCGCTCCGCGCGGTGGGGGTGCGCCAGGTCCTCGCGCCGTGTGCGGTCGGGTCGCTCAAGCCCGAACTCGGCCCCGGGTCCATCGTCGTTCCCGACCAGGTCGTCGACCGCACGTGGGGGCGGGAGCACACGGTCTACGACGCGATCGGGCCGGTGGTGCACGCCGGGTTCGCCGACCCCTACTGCCCACGCGGGCGCGAGACCGTCACCCGGGTCGCCCGCGAGGCCGGCAAGGACGTCACCGACAGCGGCACCCTGGTGGTCGTCAACGGGCCGCGTTTCTCCTCGCGCGCCGAGTCCCAGTGGCACCAGCAGGCCGGGTGGTCGGTCGTCGGCATGACCGCGATGCCCGAGGCCGCGATCGCCCGCGAGCTGGCCCTGTGCTTCACGACGATCGCGCTGGTCACCGACCACGACGCGGGCGTCGAGGGCGGCGAGGCGGTCACCCACGAGGAGGTCCTGCGGGTGTTCGCCCGCAACATCGACGACCTCAAGAGCGTGCTCGCCTCCGCGATCGCGGCGATGCCCCCGGCCGAGCCCGACGAGACGGCCACCTGCGCCTGCCGACGCGCCCTCGACGGCATCACGTTGCCGATCGAGCTGCCGTGACCACCGGCGCCGGGCTGCTCACCGCCCCCTCCCCCACCCTGGCCGAGCGGGCCCAGCGCCTGCTGCCGGCCGGGTGGCGGGGCCGGGGACGGCGGGCGGCCTGGCGCCGCACCCGCGCCCGCCGGGTGCTCGCCGCGGTGCTGGTCGGCCTGGCGGCGTGGGTGACGCTCGGTGCCGCCCTGCCCCAGCCGAAGGTCCGCGGCGTGCCGGTCGTCGTGGCCGCGCACGACCTGGCCGCGGGGCAGGCGCTGACCGGCGCCGACCTGCGGGTCGCCCGGTGGGCTCCCGACACCCGTCCGGCCGGGTCGGTCGCCGAGGTGACCGCGCTGGTCGGGCGTCGCGTCTCCGCGCCGGTCACCGCTGGTGAGGCACTCACCCCCTCCCGGCTGCACGGTCCCGGCCTGCTGACCGGGTTGGCTGCCGACCAGGTCGCGACCCACGTCAGCGTCCCGGACGCCCGCGTGGCGGCGCTGCTGCGCCCGGGCGACCACGTGGACGTCATCGACAGCGGCAGCGGCTCGCGGATCGGCGTCGACCTGCTCGTGCTCGCGACCGACCCCGCGGAGTCCGGCGCGAGCTCCTGGACCGGCGCCGGGTCGGGTGCGCCGGCGTCCGGGGTCGTCCTGGCGGTCACGCCCGAGCAGGCCTCGGCACTGGCCCGCGCGACCGGCGCCGGTGACCTGTCCGCCGGCGTGACGCTCACGCTGCGCCCCGCCGGCTGAGGCCAGCGCCCGTTGCCCGGGGCGGGTGGCGCCTCCGCTACGGTCGTGCGGGTCCAGCTCGCCAACGGAAAGGGCGCACGAATGATCAAGGGCTTCAAGGACTTCCTCATGCGCGGCAACGTCGTCGACCTCGCGGTTGCGGTGGTCGTCGGCGCAGCGTTCAGCGCGGTCGTCCAGGCGCTCATCAAGGGGTTCATCAACCCGCTGATCGCGGCGATCTTCGGCAAGCCGAACCTGGACGACGTCGGCAACTTCACGCTCAACAGCGCCCAGTTCAGCATCGGCCTCATCCTCACTGCCGTCGTCAACTTCGTGCTGGTGGCCGCAGCGATCTACTTCCTCATCGTGGCGCCGATGAACGCCCTCGCCGAGCGCCGCAAGCGCGGCCAGGAGCCCGAGCCGAAGGCCCCGGCCGAGGACATCCTGCTGCTGCAGGAGATCCGCGACCTGCTGCGTCAGCGCGACTCCGTCTGAGCGCAACCCGACGGGCCCGACCGGCCCTGACCCGGCCAGCGACCTGACGCCAACAGGGCGGCTCCGCACGTGCGGGGCCGCCCTGTCCGCGTCAGGTCCGGGTCACTCCCAGTGCGGGGGACGCTGCTCCTGCAGCCAGCGGTCGTGGGCGTCCTCGTCGCGACGCTCACCCCAGCCGGTGTCGGTGTCGTCACGGGTCTGGTCCAGCGAGGAGCGGCGCACTGACACCGTGGGGCGCGCCGGCTGCTCCTGCGCGGCCTCACCGGCCTCGCCCTCACCGGTATCGCGCGCATCACCGTCCGCCGCCCGGTCCCCGCCGTCGCCCGCGGCCCCGACCCGGGTGACCTCGCCGGTGTCCAGCAACGCGGCCTGCCCCTCGACCGGTGTGCCGGCGTCAACCTCGACCGCCTCACCGTCGGCAGCGTCGGCCTCGTCGGGCCGGTCGGTCAGGGTCTCGTCGGTCGGGTCGGGGGTGGGCACGTCGTCCTCCAGGCTCTCGTCGAAGCCGGGCAGCAGCGGCGTGAGGGTGTCGTACGCCGCCGCGACTCCGGGCTCGGCCACGCCCTCGCCCACGGCCGGGTCGGCCGGGCGGGGTGGCACGGTCAGCCCATTGTCCCCCAGCACCGTGGCCTTCGACGCGGCGCGGACCGCGGCGGTCACCCGGGCGACGTCCCGCGCCGGGTCGCGGAACAGGTCGGTGCTCCAGATCCGCACGTGCTCCCAGCCGAGCCGGCGCAGCTGCTCGATCCGCAGCCGGTCCCGGTCGCGGGTGCTGGTCATGGCGGCGTAGGCGGGGCCGTCGGTCTCCACGGCGACGAGCACCCGGCCGCGGCGGTGCGGGTCCTCGATGGCCAGGTCGAGCCGGTGTTCCGAGCTGCCGTAGCGCTCGTGCACGACCAGCCCTTCCCAGCGCAGGCGCTGGGCGAAGTCGGCCACCAGCGGGTCCAGTGCCCGGCCGGTCGCCTCGGACCGGACCCGGGCGCCCACCGGCAGCGCCGACGTCTGGGGGTCCGCCTGCACGGCGCCGGGCGGGGCCGCCTCGGCCGCCGCCGCGGGCAGCGCCTCGGTGACCTTCGCCGGGGAGCCGCCGGCCGCCGCATACGCGAGGAAGTCCCGCAGCATGAGCGCGCCCCGGGCCTTGAGCCGGTTGGGGTCGAGGTCGGCCGCGCCGAACGCGGCGACGACGGTCATCCGGCGACGGGCGCGGGTGACGGCCACGTTGAGCCGGCGCTCCCCGCCGTCGAGGTTGAGCGGGCCGAAGCGGTGCAGCACCCGGCCGTGCGGGGTCTTGCCGTAGCCGATGGACAGGATGATCGCGTCGCGCTCGTCGCCCTGGACGCGTTCGAGGTTCTTGACGAAGAACCGCTCCGGCGCGGACTCGTCGAAGAACGAGCCCACCCCGTCGGCGTCGGCGAGCGCGGCCCGCAGGGCGTCCTCGATCCGCGCGGCGTGCCGCAGGCCGAGGGCGATGACGCCGAGGGACTCGGTGGGCCGGCGCCGGGCGTGGTCCAGCACCAGCTGGACGACCCGGTCGACCTCGGCCTCGGTGCTCTCGATCGCCTCCTGGCCGGGCGGGGCCAGGGCGGAGCCGTCGACCAGCTCCAGCCGTACGACCGGGTCGGTGCTGGTGCCGGGGAAGGTCACCAGCGAGCCGTGGTAGACCGCCTTGTTGGCAAAGGCGATCAGCCGCTCGTCCAGTGAGCGGTAGTGCCAGGTGAGCCGGCGCACCGGCAGCGCCGCGGTGAGCACGTCGAGCACCGACTCGAAGCCCTCGGTCAGGGCGTCGGTCTCGGGCGTGCTCATGTCGTCGTCGGCCGAGGTGAAGAAGCTGGTCGGCGGCAGCTGCCGCTCGTCGCCGGCCACGACGACCTGGGTGGCCCGCGAGATCGCCGAGACCGCCTGGGCCGGCGGGATCTGCGAGGCCTCGTCGAAGACCACGACGTCGAACCAGCGTCCCGGCGGCAGCACCGAGGCCACGACCAGCGGGCTCATCGCCCAGCACGGCTTGACCGCGGTCAGCACGTCCCCGGCGCGGGGCAGCATCTCCCGCAGGGGACGGTGCCGACGGGACTTGGACGCCTCGGCGCGGACCAGGGCCTCCTGGTCGGGGTGGTCGGCCAGGACCTCGCGCAGGCGGCGGCCGACCGCGCCCCGGACCCGGTCGACGGAGCTGTCGAGGTGGGCGTGGTCGGCCTCGACGTACTCCGCGCCGACCCGCCGCAGGAACTCGCCGTCGTGGGCGCCGTAGGCGGGGTCGCGCACGGTGATGTCGTCCAGCAGCGAGGTCCACCAGACGAAGTCGACCTCCGGGGCCACGTCGTCGACGAGCACCCCGCGCGCGGCGAGGTCGTCGACCAGCGGGCCCATCCCGGCGGCGCGCAGCTCGTCGAGCACGCTGACCACCCGGGGCACCACGGACAGCCGGTCGGGCCGGGCGGCCAGGAGGGCGAGCCGCTCCTGCAGCTCCTCCAGCGGGGTGCCCAGCAGGTCCCCGCCGGCGGCGGTCGGCGCGAGCCGCTCCCCCAGCCAGGCCAGGTCACCGGCCAGTGCCGCGTAGGTGCGCTCGGCCTCCTCCAGCCCCAGCGGGACCTCGGGGCGGGCACCCGCGCCGGCGAGCTCCTGCCAGCGCACGCGCTGGCGCTGGGCCAGCTGCAGGCGGGTGTGCAGGTCAGGCGGCACGGCTCCGGGCCGCAGCAGCCGCCGCGCCTGCCGGCGCAGCCGACGCCTGGCCCACCAGCCCAGCTTGATGCCGTGCTCGGAGCGGTATGCCGAGGTGCCGGTCGCCGCGACGAGGTCGACGAGGGGCACGTCGAAGACCTCGGGGCGGAACACCTCCAGCGTCTGGCGGACCTGCTCCAGCACGGCGAGGGCGTCCGCCCAGGCTGAGGCCGTGCCCGCCTCGGGGATCCCGGCCCCGCGCAGCGTGGCGCCGAGCTGCTCGCGCACGGCGGTCAGCCCGCCAGAGCCCAGCCGGCTGCAGATCTCCAGCGCCTGGGCGGCCTCCTCCGGGGAGGTGACGCGTGCGGCATACCAGGGGTCGTCCTCGAGGCCGGGGGTCCATGCGCCGAGCGAGGCGGCCTCGGTGAGCGAGCGGCTCAGCTCGGCGACCCGGTCGCGGGAGAGCGAGCGCAGGGCGTCGCCGTGGATGCGCACGTGGGAGGTCGGCGAGTGCGGTCGCGAGGACAGCGCCGCCAGGGCGAGCTGGGCCTCCCAGGCGCTGACACCCCACGGCTCGCGCCGCTCGTGCAGGGCGCGGGAGTGCTCGACCAGCCGGGTGCGGCGCTCGACGAGGGTTCGGGCCACCTCGCTGGTGTCGGGCTCCTCGGCCTCGACCGCCCGGTCGAGGGTCTCCCCGACCTCGCGGGCCAGTCGGCGCCGGTTGGTCGCCCCGTCGTAGGCGTCGAGCACGAGGTCGCCGAGGCCGAGGCGGTCCAGGCGGCTGACGACGGCGTCGATGGCGGCGCGCTTCTCGGCGACGAACAGCACCCGCCGGCCGTCGCTGGCCAGGGCGGCGATGAGGTTGGCGATGGTCTGGCTCTTGCCGGTGCCCGGCGGGCCCTTGATGACGAGGTTGGCCCCGGAGCGGACCGCCTCGATCACCGCGTGCTGGGAGGAGTCGGCATCCAGGACCAGGTGCTCGCGCTCGGGCTCGGGGTCGACCGCGAGCTGCGGCACGCTGGTGCGCACCGCCCGCAGCGCGCCCGGGTCGCCGGCCAGGGCCGCGACGACGTCGTGGTCGGCGAGGCTGTCGAGCTGGGCCGCGAGGTCGGCGACCATGGGCAGCTTGGCGTAGGAGAAGGTGCCGAGCACCAGCCGCGGCGTGATGGTGAAGCCGGGCACCTCCTCGCACCCTGCGGCCAGCGCGGAGAAAACCGGGGCCGCGTCGAACGCGCCGGTGACCGTGGCCATGTCGGCCAGCGCGTCACCGTCGACCTCCAGGCCCTGCTCGGAGCGCAGGTAGTGCTCCAGCACGGGGTTGAGCTCCACGTCCGGGCCCAGGTCGAGGTCGAAGTCGTCCTGGCTGGCGCCGCGCGGCCGCAGCACGCACGAGCGCAGCAGGACGGGCGCCGCCGGCGGTCGGGAGGCCCCGGCGACCCGCCAGCTGGCCATGCCCACCGCGACGAACCCGGCGGCGATGCCCCGCTCCTCGTGCAGCTCGGTGGTCTTGGCCCGGATGACGCGGGCCCGGCGGCGGGCCTCGGCCAGGGCGGCCGGCTCGCGGAACAGGTCGGACAGCCGCGTCGGGCGCCCGGCCAGCAGCATCGCCAGGCCGCCGGGGTGGGCGGTGGTCAGGTCGAGCGTGCCGGAGGGCAGGTCGCGGTACCAGAGCAGGGTGTTGCGGCCGCCGAGGTCGACCAGGTGACGCTGCCAGGCCTGCACCGCCGCCGCCACGCGCTCCCCGCGCGGGTCGGCAGACCCCTCCTCGGGCTGGTCCGGGTCCGGCGTCGCGTCCTGGCTCTGGGTCACCCCCGCAGGCTAACCAACCGGCGCGCCGGCCCCCCGGACGCGCGCCGAGGTCACCCCGAGCCGGTGCCCGATCGGTGGCCTCACACGGACCACACCTGGCGGAACTTGCCGCTGCGCGGGTCGGGTGCCGGGGGCGCCGGCGCGGGCTCGACAACGACCGCGTCGGCGCCGTGGTCGCCGAGGAACTTCCTCAGCCGGTCCTCCACCGCAGTCCACACAGCACCCGGCTCGGCGCCGGGACTCGGCTCCAGGGCGACGGTCAAGGTCGTCGGCCCGGTCCGGATCGCCTGGAAACGGCGGACGCCGGGGGTCTCCTCGATCACCGTGCCGAGCGCCAGCGGCAGCAGCCTGACCACGCGCCCGTCGGGAAGCTCGAACGCGAGGACGTCGTTGGTCCGGCCCTCGACCGTGACCGTGGGGAACGCGCTGCCGCACGGGCAACCGGTGGCCGACAGCTCCACCCGGTCCCCCAGGTCGTAGCGGATCACCGGCTGCACCCGGTTGGCCAGGTTGGTCACCAGCACCGTGTGCGACAACGTGCCGGGTGGAACCGGCCGATAGTGCTCGTTCACGGGCTCCAGGAGGTACCAGTCGGTGTTGACGTGCAACGCCCCCCGGACGCACTGGACGGCCAGCGCGGGGACCTCCGAGGCTCCGTACCCCTCGATCACCGGGCAGCCGAACACGGTCTCGATGTCACGGCGCATCGCAGCGGTCATCGTCTCGCCAGTGGCCGTGACACGCAGAGGGTGGATGCTGAGCCGGCCCGCCCGTTGTTCCGCCGCCAGCATCGCCATGGCGCTGGGGTAACCGCCGATCAAGGTCGGCTGGAAGCCGTTCAGCTCCTCCACGATCTGCGGCAACGGCTGCAGGACCGAGAAGACGCGCACGCGCCGGGCCAGGAACGTGGAGCGTCGCCGCGTGCTCTCGGTCAGCGCCACCCCGCCGAAGTGGCCGCCGGTGGCGAACAGGACCGCCGACCGGATCCCACGCCGTCGCAGCTGGGGCAGCAGGCTCCTCATCCCGAGGCTCCCCCTCGCGCGGAAGCGGCTCACCACATGCATGACCTGCCACGAGGCGCGGTCATGGAGCAGGATCGCGGGTTCACCGGTCGTCCCCGAGGTCGTGAACACGTGGTAGCGCCCCAGGTACGCGCTGCCCACCTTGGACAGGTCGGACAGGAAGTTCTGCCTGATTCCGTCCAGCGTGATCTCGGGGTCGGTCACCCACTCGTCGAAGTGGGCCATGAGGTCCCGCTTGCCCACGGGCGGCAGCACGAGCGGGTCCGTCACCTTCGGGGGCAGGCCGTGGTAGAGCCGGCGGTAGTACGGCGACGCCGTCCGTGCATGCCTCACCAGACGCGACAGGCGTTCCTGTTGCCGACGACGGATTGCCACCCCTCCTGCGCGCTCGGTGCGCCACGTGTCCACGACGATCCTGAGCACCCTGAGGGACTCAACGGGTTCCACGGCGCCTCCCTGGACGACTGAGGATCGGGCTAGCGGACGCCGTCCCACAGCGCCCGCTCCCAGGACCGGGGATCGTCGACCACCTGCGAGGGCGTGTTGAAGCGCATGGTGGCCCTGCGCGCCACGTCGTACTTCGGCCAGCCCGGGTCACCGTTGGTGGCAAAGGCGACCCACGCGGCGTGCATGGTGTCCGCGAGCTCCTGCGGCGGGTCCTCGCCCAGGAGCGGCCCGAACAACGGGGCGTCCGTGCTCACGGTGTCGAACACGAAGGGGATCTCGAGAGCATGCACCGCGCCGAGGCCCGGTGAGGGCCAGGCGAACTCGTACATGTACGTGCCGGAGGCGGCCGTCGCGTGGGCGTCGGCGAGGCGGATGGCGGGGATGCGCATCCACCAGTCGGTCTGGACCGAAGCGAGCAGGTCGCCGGGGCTGGCATCGGGATACCTGGCGCGATATGCCGCGAGCGCCGCGTCGACCGGGAGCCCGTAGGCCCCCAGGGACTGGTACCCGTGCACGTCGACCGGGCCGGTCAGGACCTGGTCGCTGATCTGGCCCATCACGCCGCTGACGACCAGCCACAGCCTCCAGTCGTCGGTGTTGGTGCCGACGATGACCTCCACCTCTGAGCCGGCCCCGGCCGCGATCCGCTCGATCGGCGGACCGGGGATGACCTCCCCGTCGATCACCGGCTGCCATGGCAGCGTGCTGGTCACCGCCTCCTGGCCCCAGCGCGCGGGATCCGGGTGCGCGAGAAGGTCCGCCTTCAGCTCCATCTGGGCCGCGAGCAGTCGCTCGGTCGGGACCGCGGCGATCGCCTCCCGGGTCGCTGGAACACCCAACATCTCGGCGAGGTGCTGGGCGATCCGCCGCGCCGGCCCGGCCGAGATCACGTGGTGAGCCGCCCCGCTCTGCGCGATCGCTCGCCGGAACAGTCCCTCGGCGCGGGGCATGGAGAGGAGGGTGCCGATGCTCATCGCACCGGCCGACTCACCGAAGACGGTGACGTTGCCGGAGTCACCGCCGAAGGCGGAGATGTTCTCCCGCACCCACTCCAGCGCGGCCACCTGGTCGAGCAGGCCGACGTTGGCGATGCCGTCCCCCAGGTACAGGAACCCGTCGGCACCGGGACGCCAGTTGATGACCACGCAGACGACGCCGTCACGGGCGAAGTGACTGCCGTTGTATGCCGCCGTCGAGCTGATCTCGAACATGCCGCCCTGGATCCACACCATCACGGGCAACCGTGCCGCACCCGGGTCGGGCGTCCAGATGTTCAGGGTCAGGCAGTCCTCACCGGGTGCCGCTCGATCCACGGCGGCGAACTCGGTCGTGACGGACCCCCCGGTCTCCGGCGGAGCCACCTGAGGGGGCTCCGGTCCCAACCTGGATGCGTCACGGATGCCGTCCCATGCTGCGACGGGCTGCGGTGGGCGAAGCCGGTTCGCGCCGAACGGTGGGGCCGCGTAGGGGACCCCCAGAAAGGCGTGCACGCCCTCGGTCACGGTGCCGCGCAGCTCGCCATGGACGGTCTTGACCACTGCACCCATACGAACCACGGTCCAGTTCCTGGTAGATGCGCGGCCCAGGCGAAGGTCCCGCGGATCAGCGGGCGCGGCCTGCGAGGGGGCCGGGTCGTCGCGGTCGTCGACGCGGTGAGCCAGCCAGGCGGATGCGCCTCAATGCCTGCCCGGTAGCCCCGGGTTCAGCTGAATGTCCCCCACAACGGCCGCCGCCTTGACCTCGTTGGGGCAGCCGTCGGCCGGCCGCGTCGGAGACAGCACGTGGCCACCAATCAGCGCACCTTGCTCCGCCAGCACGGTGCCACCCCGCACGAGCTCTACCGCAGGCCTGAACCGGGCCGTGACGCCCTTGGGCCAGTCCACCTGGGTCGGCGGCCCGGGGTCGGCGAGCCAGACACATCCGGACCGCGCATCCCCGTGGAGCCTCCCCTCGACGTACATCCCGACCGGGTGCACGTAGGCCGGCCCGTGCGCAGCCGCCGCGGCGCTCACCGCCAGCAGTGCCGCCCCGCCGAGGCTGGTGGCCAAACGACGCCGCACGTCGCCCCCTGAGAATCGCCAACCGTGGAGTTCGACGCCCGCCCGGCCGGGACGGGCCAACCGTACCGACTTTCGGACCGCTGGACGGGGTCCACCGATCAAAATCCTTTTGGTGTGCGGCTATTGCACGTCGGGGCGTCCCCTGCTTGACTTCGCCGGCGGGGAACGGGGGCGTCCATTCACGGCTCAGAGGTCCACCCACGTCCTGCCTGCTCTGTTGCTCATCTGAACGACCCACCTGGGCCGGATGACTCTCGGCCTTGCCTGAAAGGAACTCGTCGTGCGACGACTTACCTCCTTCGCCGCGGCCGTCGTTGCCGCCGGCGGTCTGGCCTCCCTCGCCTCGGGCATGGCCGTGGCGTCCCCGTCCCATGCTGACTACCACCACCACGCGCCCTCGCCCGCGTTGGACCACATCTTCGTGATCATGCTGGAGAACCACTCGCAGTCCAGCGTCATCGGCGATGCGAACGCGCCGTTCCTCAACACGCTGGCGACCCAGTACACGGTGGCCGACCACTACTACGGGGTCACCCACCCCTCGATGCCGAACTACCTCGCCAGCATCGCCGGGGACAACTTCGGCATCCAGGACGACAACGACCAGAACGTGGTCAACCTCGACCGCAAGAACCTCGTCGACCAGCTGGAGTCCAAGGACATCAACTGGGGCGCCTACATGCAGGACCTGCCGGCCAACAAGCTCGACCGGTTCGGCCCGGCCCGCGCCGACGGCTCGCTGATCTCGCTCTACGCCAAGAAGCACAACCCGTTCGTGCTGTTCGACGACGTGAAGAACGACCCGGCGCGGATGGCCAAGGTCAAGGACTACAGCGCCCTCGGCGCCGACCTCAACAGCCAGGACGCCCCGCAGTTCGTGTGGATCACCCCGAACCAGTGCAACGACATGCACGGCGGGGTCTACGACACGGTCGCCGGCCACCCGGAGACGCCCTGCCCCTACGGCAGCAGCAAGGACGACGCCAATGACGCGGCCCTGAAGCAGAAGGCTGACACGTTCGTGAAGGGCGCGGTCAGCACGATCATGGGCTCGAAGGCGTGGACCACGAAGTCCGCGATCGTCATCGTCACCGACGAGAACGACTACACCGGCAACACGCAGACCGGCGGCTGGGAGAACGCGGACGGCTGCTGCGACTCGCCGTACGTCGCGGCGGGCGACGCCCGGGTGAGCAAGGACTGGCCGGGCGGCACGTATGGCGGTGGGCTGATCCCCGCGATCATCGTCACCGGCTCGGGGGCGCACCACAGCGTCGACTCCACCCCGTACAACCACTACTCGCTGCTCACCACGATCGAGGACAACTGGCGCCTCGGCCACCTCGGCCACGCCGGCGACACCGCCGGCGGTGTCGTGCCGATGTGGAAGGCGATCGGCAAGCACTGACTCCTCGCTCGGGGGAACGCCCCGTGCCCGTGACGGGCACGGGGCGTTTCTGCGCCATACCGACAAGCGTGCACGACCTCCCTTCCTGCCGTCGCTCGCCACGCGCACCCGTCCGCAGGACGGCCGCAGGCATACGGACTCGTCTCCCTCGTCCCCACAGCCGGTGCTCGCGTGCCGGCCTTGGTCGCGTCCGTGGCGCAGTAGAGCCCGGGCCAGTTTCGTGACAAGGGAGGCAGAGTGGGGCCTGTAGTCGGATGATGAACGTGTGACGGTTGAGTTACTCGTCGTGCGGGATTGTGCGCACGCGGAGGCGGCCGGGATCGTCCTGGCACACGCGTTGACCGCTGTGGGTCTGGATCCTCGGTTCGAGGTCGTGCTGGTCGACACCGCCGAGCAGGCCCAGGCGCGAAGCTTCCTGGGGTCCCCATCCTTCGTGGTTGACGGGCGGGACCTGTTCGCGAGTCCGGACGCGGTGCCTGGTGTGGCGTGCCGGGTGTACTGGACGGAGCGGGGACTGTCGGGTCTTCCGGATGAGTCGGAGCTTCGGTCGGCTCTGCGGGCGGCCCTGGCGGACTAGGCGCCACGCGAGCGCCCTCCAGACCCGGTGCGAAAACTGGCCTTCCGGTCAAGGTCGCCCAGCGGAGGGGCTGATTCCACTACCACAGCAGACCCACAGGCCCAGCCATGGAGCGCCAAGTCGTCGATGAACCGACGCCCCGCGTTCGACCAGACGAGCACCGGCCGTCGCCGTGGATCGGCTGACTTCGGCCATGACCCCTTCCAGGCGTACTGCTACCTTCGCCGCGGCGACCCTCGCCGCCATCGCCGGCGTCGGGAGCGGCGTGGCCCACGCCGCCACCCAGACCGCGTCCGGCCAGCGCTCCGGCACCCGCCACATCCTGCTGCTCTCGGTCGACGGGCTGCACCAGAGCGACCTCGACCGCTACGTGCGCGCCCACCCCTCCTCGGCGCTCGCCCGCCTCGTCGGCACCGGCACGAGCTACACACACGCCCAGACACCAGTCCCCTCGGACTCCTTCCCCGGCATGGTCGGCCAGCTCACCGGTGGCAACCCGCGCACCACCGGGATCTACTACGACGACACCTGGAACCACGCCCTGCTCCCGGCGGGCACCAGGAACTGCGCGGGTGCCAAGCCCGGCGCCGAGGTCGCGTTCACCGAGGCCGCCGACAAGGACCAGAGCCGCCTGGACGCCGGCCAGGGCCTGAAGAACCTGCCCGGAGACATCCTGCAGATGACCGGGCGCCCGCAGACCCTGCTCAACCCGGCCACGCTCCCGGTCGACCCGCGCACCTGCACGCCGGTCCTGCCGCACCAGGCGCTCAGGGTCAACACGGTCTTCGAGGTGGCCAAGAAGGCCGGGCTGCACACCGCGTGGTCGGACAAGCACCCGGCCTACGAGATCCTGAACGGGCCGTCGGGCCGGGGCCTGGACGACCTGTTCGCCCCGGAGATCAACAGCGACGCCACGGGTTACGCCCGCGGCACCGACTGGACCCAGGACAACGCCGCCACCCGGCAGTACGACGGCTACAAGGTGGGCGCGGTCCTCAACGAGATCGACGGTTTCGATCACTCCCGGCGCCAGCGCGCGGGTGTCCCGGCCGTCTTCGGCATGAACTTCCAGTCCGTCTCGACGGCCCAGAAGCTGCCAACCTCCGGCGGCCGGCCTGGCGGCTACCTCGCCGACGGGATCACCCCCGGCCCGGTCCTGGCCACGGCGCTGGACTTCGTCAACGCCTCCGTCGGGCAGATGGAGCACGAGATCGCCGAGCAGCACCTGACCGGCTCGACCACGGTCATCCTGTCGGCGAAGCACGGGCAGTCGCCGACCAAGCCGGGCGACCTCACCCGCGTGCCCGACTCCCCGATCATCGACGGGATCAACACGGCGTGGGCCGCCGCGCACCCCGGCACCGGCAACCTCGTGTCCTTCAGCACCGACGACGACATCGTGCAGCTGTGGCTGAGCGACCGGTCCTCCGCCGCCACGACGTTCGTCCGCGACTGGCTGCTTGCCCACCCGGTCACCGGTCACGACATCAAGGGTTCCCCCCGCACCCTGGCGTCCTCCGGGCTCGCGGCCGTGTACGCCGGCGCGGGCTCGGCACGGTTCTTCGGGGTCGGGGCGAGCGACGGGGCGCACCCTGACGTCGTCGGCATCGTCCAGCACGGCGTGGTCTACACCGGCGGCACGTCCAAGATCGCCGAGCATGGCGGCGCCGATACCCAGGACCGTGACGTCCCGCTCGTGGTGTCCGGCCCCGGCGGTCACGGTGCCCGCGTGACGAGGGCGGTGGAGACCACCCAGATCGCGCCGACGATCCTGCACCTGCTGGGTCTGAACCCGCGCCAGCTGCAGGCTGTCCGCATCGAGGGCACCCGGGTGCTGCCCAGCCTGCCCACGCGCGGCTGACCCATCCGGAACACACCGCAGGCCCCCGCCGGAAACGGCCGGGGGCCTGCCCGCGTTGCCGCCGCCCCCCGGCGAACGCGGGCTCGTCTGCCTCTGCGGAGCCCCAGCTGAACCCGTGAGCGGCAGCTACTCCAGCATGTTCGCCCGGCGCAACAGCTCCGCCGCCACCAAGCGGTGCCGCAACGCCTCTTCCGACTCCGGCGGGATCACACCCGTGGCGAGGAACACGTCGACGTCGTCCACCTGCGCCTCCCAGGCGGGCTGCGTGCGCAGAAGCTCAAGACGCAGCTCGTCTGTCGTCATCCACTGCATCGGCCGATCCACGCGCCGAGGGTATGGCTGTGCGCCAGCACCCTCCCCGCGATTCAGACTCTTCCCAGCATCTTCACACCCGGCAACCGCTATCCCAACCGGGCCGAACGGGGCTGTCCGGACGCGCACCACCCACACCTGCGCCAGACCTTCCTCCACCGTCGGCTGGAGAACAAAACACGTCCAATGCTCTTCCCCTTTGGCTACCGGAGGCGGCAGAGTGCGCTCACGCGCAATCGCGCGCCTATCGGGGAATGTGTTGGGGAGGAACTACATGCACATGCTTGCCAAGCTGTCGGCTGCCACCGCGGCCGTCACTGCCGCGGTCGCCGTCGCGGCGTCCGCACCCGCGACCGCCGCCACTGGGCCCACCCTGCCGGTGATGGACCCGGCCGGGGCCATGTTCACCGAGGCCGGCGGCGCCACACCGCTGGCCACCGACAAGACGATCCCGCACTGGAACGGCTCGTTCACCGACCCGACCAACGGGGTCACCTACGGCTACAACATGGTCGGCGCCGACCCGAAGACGAACACGGCGGCGACCGTGCCCACCGACATCATCCCGGTCAACATCGTCTTCTCCGCCAACAACGGCTACGTCCTCAACGGCACCAACGTCGTGGGCCGCACCGTGGCCTCCCCGATCTTCCAGGCGGCGGACTACGCCAGCACCGACAGCGCGACCGCGGCTGACGGGACCAAGGGGCCTGGCGGGGAGCTGTCCCCCGGCAACTCCGGGGTGCAGTACGAGGACGCGATCATGCGCTCCCAGTTCAACAAGACGGGCACCGGCTACCACCTCAACCTCGGCCAGCCGACCGTCCAGGCACCGGTGACCTTCACCGTCCCCACCGGCAAGGGCTCGGCCTACCAGAACAGCCGCGGGGTCATCTACGGCCTGGTCGACTACGCCTGGTTCTCCAGCCGGATCCAGCAGCTCATGGGGCAGGTGCACACCGACCCCGCCCACCTGCCGATCTTCCTGACGAACAACGTCATGCTCAACATCGGCAGTGAATGCTGCGTCATCGGCTACCACGGCGCGTCCAAGGCCACCGGCAACGGCGCCGGCAACACCAACGGCAACGGCAGCCAGGGCGTGCAGACCTTCGCGTATGCCGCGTACACCACCCCGGGCACCTACAGCGACAAGGCGCCGTACCTGAAGGACATCCACGCCCTCAGCCACGAGATCGCCGAGTGGGGCGACGACCCGTTCGTCAACAACACGGTCGACCCATGGCTGACCCCGACGGCGCCGCAGTACGGCTGCACGTCCGTCATGGAGACCGGTGACCCGGTCGTCGGCATCGGCTTCACCCTGCCCGGCAACACCTACGACACGAACAGCCGCGCCGACGGGTCCTGGCACCCCGAGGACGAGGTCCTTCTCCCGTGGTTCGCCCGGCAGAACCCGAACACCACGGCGCAGGCGACCCAGAGCGGCACCGGCGGGCGGTACACGTTCATGGGTGACCTCAACCCCTACGACGGTTTCCGCAAGCCGGCCACCGGCTGCTGAGGTCGCCACACAGACGAACCCTGCCCTGCCCCGGTTCTCTGGGGCAGGGCAGGGTTCGTCCGTGGCACCTGCGCGGTTCGCGCACGGTTCGACCGACGGCTGCCTGGCGGTCTTAGATCCAGTCCCGTTTGCGGAACACGCCATACAACGTCGTCCCGATCGCGCCCATCACCGCGACGCTTGCCCAGAACCCCCACGCCTTCCCGAACCCGGGGTAGGGGACGTTCTGCCCGAAGTAGCCGGTGACCGCTGTTGGGACAGAGATGATCGCGGCCCACCCGGCCAGCTTCTTCATGACCGTGTTCAGCCGGTGGTCCTGCATCGACAGGTTGGTCTCGAAGATGGTGGTGATCATGTCCCGCAGGCTCTCGGACCATTCCGCCGCCCGAAGGGTGTGGTCGTACACGTCCTGGTAGTTGGCGCTCAGATCAGACCCGACCAGGTGCAGGTCGCGGCGCAGCAGCGTGTTGAGCACCTCACGCATCGGCAGCACGACACGCCGCAACCGCACCAGTGCCTTCCTCAACGCGAACATGCGCCGCTGCAGATGCCTGTCGTGCTGCTCTCCGAACAACACGTCTTCGACGTCCTCCACCTCATCGTCGAGCTGTTGGACGGCGGTGAAGTGCGAGTCGACCACCAGGTCGAGCAGGCCGTGCAAGAGCCCACCGACCCCGTTGGCGACCGTTTCCGGTGCGGTGTCCCACCTGGCCAGCAGGTCCTGCGGGTCGAACGCTGCGTCGTGGACGGTGACCACGGCCCGGTCGGTGACGAACACGGACACCTCGAGCAGGTCCAGCTCCTCGGGAGCGTCGCCGACCCGCGCGGCATACACGGTGAGGAAGAGGTGGTCGGCATACCGGTCCACCTTTGGTCGTTGTCTGCGGTTCACCGCATCCTCAAGCGCATGCGGGTCGATCTTCAGCTCCTCGCTGATGAGCGCGAGCTCGTCCCCCTGGTCCGTGCACAGGTCCAGCCAGACCACGGTGTCGCCCTCAGCGAGGAAGTCGGAAACCTGAGCCGGCTCGAAGTTCTCCTGCTCGAGGACACCGTCTCGGTACACACGCGTTCTCGACATGTCGCCGGATGGTGCCAGACAAACCTGACGTGATTGCTGCATGGTGGGGGCGGGCGTGCCGATGAGCGCGAGACGGGGCGTATGACTGAAACCGGTTGGCCTGCGGAACTGCACCGCGCACGGCGACGACAGTCAGCCGGGTTGGGTCGCCCATATGCCGCTCAGGGGAACGCGCGCGGACTCTTCCTGTCATGCCGAGCTCCGGACCGTTGCCACGGCGACGAGCGGCGTCCCCGGTTGGTCGAGGTACTGAGAACGCCTACCGTGGCAGGTTCATGGTCGAAACGACGACGGGAGCACGGCCCATGTCACATGTACGACGCTTCGACCACGTCGGCATTACGGTCGCAGATCTCGATGTCGTCACCGCCTTCTTCGTGGCGCTGGGCCTGGAGGTCGAGGGCAGGGCGTTCGTCGAGGGCGAGTTCCTGGATACGGTCTGCGGCATTCCCGACTCCCGCACCGAGATCGTCATGCTGAAGTCGCCCGACGATGGCGCCCGCCTGGAGCTCGCGAGCTTCGTGCGGCCCGACTCTGTGCCGGGCTCGCCGGCGGCCATGGCCAACGAGCTGGGATTGCGCAACGTGTCCTTCGAGGTCAACGACTTGCAGGCCGCTGTCGATTGGGCGGCGAGCGAGGGCTACGGACTGGTTGGTGGCATCGGCGAGTACGAAGCTGCTTGGCGGATGGCCTACGTCCGGGGGCCGGAAGGAATCATCGTCTCGCTGGCCGAGCGCATCGGCTGAGCCTCGCAACGCCCGTCTGCCGCAGGGGGTGCGTGTCGTGGCGGCGGTGGTAGTCATGCGCGAGGCGCGCCTCCCGGTCCAGCAGCCTGTCCGTGTCGGCCGGCCCGGCAGGGCCTCGCTACAGCGAGGGTCAGACGGATCCTTGCAGCGAGGATTACAGCGAGGTTCGGCCATGCGCCGTCGTGGCGTATGACTGAAACCCCTTGACCTGCGGAAATGCCGGGATTCCTCGGGACAGGAGTCGCCGAGTCTGGGTCGCCACCGGACCGGATCTGGAACGCCGCCGACTGCGCACTGCCGCCCGGGCGCGCAACAGGGGCTCGACTTCGCCCTCAGGCTTTCCCGGCCGGTGCGACGCTAGCCGTGGCACGGATCCGCACGCCACTGATCGGCACCCCCGTTGGACTAGATCTCGTCGCCGTCGCGCTGCTGCTCACCGGAGTGTGGATGCCAGGTGGCAAGAGCTCCTCCAACTGCACCTTGGCGTGGTTCTTCGCGGCCGCGGCGATCCTGCCCTGGAGCAGGGCCCGCACACGTCGTGCGGAGTAAGGGGACTCGGGCAACCGTCCCTGAAACGCACAACGGGCGAACGTGCCGTTACCGGCGCCCCAGAGAGAGGCTTACCGTGGCTCCAGGGGTACGCCGTAACGTGGTGTGTCCCATGTCCTCGAGACGAGGGCGCCTGGGTGCCATACACGGTCATGCCGACGGTCGGATGTATCCCAACTGCTGCGCGCCTGACCGGCGTCGGGGCGTATCGGAGGGCCCCAACGCCGGCACGCCGGTCATGGGTGAAGGAGGGCCGTGATCGCCTTCCGCTGGTCCCGGGCCTGGTAGCCCTCAACGTCCTGGTCGAGGGACAGCTCGAGCACGCCGGTGAACTCAGCGTTGGCTGCGGAACCCCTCGTGGCCGCGCTCCCGACCAGTCCACGTCCGGGCCGAACCCCGGACACGACACTCCCCATGGAGGGTGAACGCACCATGGAACACAACCCCACCACCGAGACCGCGGCCGAGCCAGGCCGATCCGCCAACATCGGCGTCGTCGGCCTGGCCGTCATGGGGTCCAACCTGGCCCGCAACCTCGCCTCCCGCGAGGGCAACACGGTCGCGATCTACAACCGGACCTACGCCCGCACCCAGGAGCTGCTCGAGGAGCACGG
>DASSPC010000199.1:0-26479 GCA_035699865.1 Oryzihumus sp.
CCCGCGGCCCGACGGGTAACTCGGGTCAGCCCGCACCATCCCGTCACATCCATCGAATCACCAAGGAGCTGAACCCCATGGCGCAGAGCGAGCAGGAGATCCTCGACGGCCTGGCCGAGATCGTCAACGAGGAGACCGGTCTGCCGACCGAGTCGGTCGAGCTCGACAAGTCCTTCACCGACGACCTCGACATCGACTCGCTGTCGATGATGACGATCGTCGTCAACGCCGAGGAGAAGTTCGGCGTGCGCATCCCGGACGACGAGGTCAAGAACCTCAAGACGGTGAAGGACGCCGTGTCCTTCATCGCCAGCGCCCAGGGCTGACCCACACCTGACCGCCCCGGTGCCCGCGTCCCGGCCACACCCCTGGCCGCGGACGCGGGCCCGGAGCCAGCCCCGCGGCATACCCCACCCCACCGGCTGCCTCACCCAGACCAAGGAGCACAACTTCCGATGACCCCGAACCCCGAACGGCGCGTCGTTGTCACCGGGCTCGGCGCGACCACTCCCGTCGGCGGCACCGTCGCCGAGACGTGGGACGCGATCCTCGCCGGGCGCTCGGGCGCACGCACGATGCCCTATGACTGGGTGGCCCAGTACGAGCTGCCGGTGACCTTCGCGGCCACCATCAAGACCCCGCCGGAGGAGGTCCTCGCCAAGGTCGAGGTGCGCCGGCTGGACCCGTCCGCGCAGTACGCCCTGATCGCCTCCCGTGAGGCGTGGGCCGACGCCGGGTCACCCGAGGTGGACCCCGAGCGTCTCGGCGTGGCCATGGGCTCGGGCATCGGCGGCGTGTGGACCCTGCTGTCCCAGTGGGACACGTTGAAGGAGAAGGGCCCTCGCCGCGTGTTCCCGCTCGCGGTCCCGATGCTCATGCCCAACGGTCCCGCGGCCGCGGTGTCCCTGGAGCTCGGCGCCCGCGCCGGCGCCCACACCCCGGTCAGCGCCTGTGCCTCCGGCGCCGAGGCCATGGGCTACGCCCTGGAGATGATCCGCTCCGGCCGTGCCGACGTCGTCGTCGCCGGCGGCACCGAGGCGGCCGTGCACGCGCTGCCGATCGCCGGGTTCGCCGCGATGCAGGCCCTGTCGACCCGCAACGACGACCCGGAGAAGGCCTCCCGCCCCTACGACACCGGCCGCGACGGCTTCGTCCTCGGTGAGGGCGCCGGCGTGATCGTGCTCGAGAGCGAAGAGCACGCCAGGGCCCGCGGCGCCCGCATCTACGCCGAGCTCGGCTCGGTCGGGATGTCCGCCGACGCCCACCACATCGCCGCACCGGAGCCCAACGGCGCCGGCGCCTCCCGCGCGATGCGCGAGGCCGTCGAGCGGGCGGGCCTCACGGCCAGGGACATCGTCCACATCAACGCGCACGCCACGTCCACCCCGGTGGGCGACGTTGCGGAGTCCAACGCGATCCGCCGTGCCTTCGGCGACGACGCGGACGGTATGCCGGTCAGCGCCACCAAGTCGATGACCGGTCACCTCCTCGGCGCCGCCGGCGCCCTGGAGAACGTCCTGACCATCCTGGCCGTCCACCACCGCGTGGCGCCGGCGACGATCAACCTCGACGACTTCGACCCGGAGATCCAGCTCGACGTCATCCACGGCGAGCACCGCAAGCTGCCGCAGGGCGACATCGCGGCACTGAACAACTCCTTCGGGTTCGGCGGCCACAACGTCGCCCTGACCGTGAAGAGCATCTGATGACCGCACGCATGCCGAGCGAGGCCGCCCAGGCGGCCGCTACCGCCACCCGGCCCAAGATCGACCGCGAGAACGACCCGCGCAACCCGCGCAAGCGGCTCGAGGCGTTCTTCGACCCGGGCACCCTGGAGCTGATCACCCCCGAGGACACCAGCGGCATGCTGGCCGGAGTCGGGCAGGTCCGCGGCACGAAGGTCGTCGCGTTCGCCTCCGACGCCACCATCCAGGGCGGTGCCATGGGCGTCGACGGCTGCAAGGTCATCCTCGTCGCCTACGAACGGGCGCTGGTCGACGGCGTGCCGGTCGTCGGGCTGTGGCACTCCGGTGGGGCGCGCCTCGCCGAGGGCGTCGTCTCGCTGCACGCGGTCGGCGAGGTCTTCGCCATCATGACGCGCGCGTCGGGCAAGATCCCCCAGATCTCCATCGTCATCGGCGCCGCCGCCGGCGGCGCGGCCTACGGCCCGGCGCTGACCGACATCGTCATCCTCGGCCCGGACGGCCGCGTCTTCGTCACCGGCCCGGACGTGGTCCGCTCGGTGACCGGCGAGAACGTCGACGCGCTGCGCCTCGGCGGTCCGGAGCCGCACGGCCGCCGCTCCGGCGTGGTCCACGTGGTCACCTCCTCCACCGAGGAGGCGCTCGAGCGCGGTCGTCTCATGTGCGCGCTGCTGGGTGACCAGGGCAAGCTCGACGTGGCCTCGGTCGAGGACCGCGACCTGGCCGAGACCTTCCCGGAGTCGGCCAAGCGCGCCTACGACGTCCACCCGCTCGTGGCCAACGTGCTCGACCACAGCGAGGACAGCATCGAGCTGCACCCCAAGTGGGCGCCGAACATCACCACGACCCTCGGCCGCTTCGGTGGCCGGACCGTGGGCGTCATCGCCAACAACCCGATGCGCCTCGGTGGCTGCCTGGACTCGGCCTCGGCCGAGAAGGCCGCCCGCTTCGTGCGCATGTGCGACGCCTTCGGCGTGCCGCTGATCGTGCTGGTCGACGTGCCCGGCTACCTGCCCGGTGTCGGCCAGGAGTGGGACGGCGTCGTTCGCCGCGGCGCCAAGCTGCTGCACGCGTTCGGTGAGTCGGTGGTCCCCCGCGTCACCCTGGTGACCCGCAAGACCTACGGCGGCGCCTACATCGCGATGAACTCGCGCTCCCTCGGCGCGACCCGCGTCTTCGCCTGGCCGACCGCCGAGATCGCCGTCATGGGTGCGGTCGCCGCGGTGCGCATCCTGCACCGCCGCCGGCTGGCCGAGGTGCCCGAGGAGGACCGCACCCAGGTCGAGAACGAGCTGGCCCTCGAGCACGAGAAGCTGGCCGGCGGCCTGCCGCGCGCGGTCGACATCGGCGTCATCGACGAGGTCGTCGAGCCGACCAAGACACGCTCGGCCCTGGCCCGCGCCATCGCCGAGGCGCCTCAGCGCCGAGGCCACCACGGCAACATCCCGTTGTAACGCGGGCGCCTCCCACACAGCCCGAAGGGTTGACCACATCCGGAGGTGGTCAACCCTTCGGCGTCCGGGGGTCCTGGCCCCCGACGTTGGCGTCAGCCGACAGGTCCGGGGGCACCAGGCTCCCCGATCCCGCCGGCTGACAAGCTCATTCCCGTCTCACCCCACCTTGTGCAGCCAGCGCACGGGAGCCCCGTCACCGGCATACCGGAACGGCTCGAGCTCCTCGTCCCAGGCGGCTCCCAGCAGCAGGTCGACCTCGTGGGCGAGCACCTCGGGGTTGCCCTTGCTGATGGCGATCGCGGTGCGCAGCCGGTCCTCGTTGACCACCGCGTCGCCGCTGGCGGAGGTCCACGCATGGTGGATGCCCAGGCGGGGGGTGTGCGACCAGCGCGAGCCGTCGCAGCCGGGGCTCGGCTCCTCGGTCACCTCGTAGCGCAGGTTGTCCCAGCCGCGCAGGGCGCTGGCGAGGCGCCCGCCGGTGCCGGCCTCGCCGGTCCAGGACAGCTCGGTGCGCAGGAGGCCGGGCCCGGCGGGCTGACGGGTCCAGTCCAGGCTGACCCGCTGGCCGAGCACGCTCTCCAGAGCCCACGTGATGTGCGGGCACAGCGCAGAAGGGGTGGAGTGCACGAACACCACCCCGCGCGTCGTGGGACGCGACGTCACAGCAGACATCCGGACCTCCTGTGTGCGAGGGACGTCTTCCCCAACGACCTCATGCACAAGAGAAACCGGCGGTATGCCGTGTGCCCGGCGAGCCGGACGCTCGCCATTGTGCCCCATGGGGCACACCCGCACCACCGAATCAGCCCTGGACTCCGCCTAGGATCGCGGCATGCTGGTGCACCCGTGGGACGGCCCGGTCGACGAGCACGAGTGGCGGGAGGCCTTGCGCGTCCTGGACTTCGGTCAGCTCATCGCCCCGGGAGGGCCGGAGCGCGAGCTGCCGGTGGTGGTCCCGACGCACTTCCTCTTCGACGGTGACCGCACCATCGAGCTGCACCTGGCCCGGCCCAACCCGGTGTGGGCGGCCTTCGAGGAGCGCCCGCGGGCGTTGCTGACGGTGGTGGGTGACTACGTCTACGTCCCGGCCGAGGTCAACGCCGGCGACGACCCCACGCTGGGGGTGCCGACGAGCTACTACGCCAGCGTGCAGGCCGAGGTGGACGTGGAGGTGGTCGACGACCCGGCGGCCAAGGCGGCGATCCTCAACCGGCAGCTGGCGCACTTCGAGCCGGCCGGCTCGACCCGGGCGCCGGTCGACCCGCTTGGGGCGGACCGCCGGCAGCTGCCCGGTATCCGAGGGCTGCGGCTGACCGTCACCGGCGTGCGGGCGAAGTTCAAGTACGGCGGCAACAAGAGCGTGGAGCACCGGCTCGAGATCGCCTCGGCCCTGGCTGCGAGGGGCGGGCCGCTGGACGGCTCGGCCCGGCGACGGCTGCTGGACCGGCTGCCCGGAGACGCTGCGGGAGCTGCCGGCGCCGCGACGCCCGGGGTGCCAACGGGCGAAGGCACCCCGGGCGACGCGACCGGCTAGTTCGTGCCGGACGTGGTGCCGGTACCGCCGGAGCTACTGCCGACGGAACCGTTGCCACCGGCGCCGGCCGGGGGCATCCCGCGGCCCGGGCCACCGGCGCCCTGGACCTCCACGGAGGTCACGGCGAAGTCCTTGCCGACGTGCACGGTGACGGGCGTGCCGTCGGGCCGGACCATGTGGGCCTCGTAGACGCCCTCGGCGTCCGTCTCGACCCGCTCGACGGTTGCCGTGGGCTCCTTGGCCCTGGCCGCCGCCGTCACCTTGTCCTTGGTCGTGCCGGTGAGCAGCTTCTCGCCGGGGTGGGTGGCCTGGTGCGGATCGGGCGCCTGAGCGCCCATGGGCGGCTGGCCATACCCGGGCTGACCTGAGGGGGCCTGGCCGTCGCCGCCCTGCTGCGGCGCGGCATACCCGGTGCTGGTGGTCGTCTGCGCGTTGGCCAGGGACGCTCCGGCGACGGCCACGCCGACAGCGGTGGCCAGGGCGGCGACGCCGATGACGAGGTTGCTGGGCTTCTTCATGGTGGGCTCCTCCGTGCGGGGACGTGCTGTCGTGGACCACCGTCGGCGCCGGGACTGTGCCCGCTCCCTCGCGATCTGATGACGAGGCTGTGAGATGCCCGCGGTAGGCTCCGCAACGCCCGAGCCGGTACGCCGTGCCAGCCGCGTTCCGGGCCCCGGGGCAGTAGCTCAGTCGGTCAGAGCAGCGGACTCATAATCCGTCGGTCGTCGGTTCAAGCCCGACCTGCCCCACCACGTCTGACCTGCACAGACACCCTCGCGCGCTTGTGAAGCCGATGGGTGACGAGGCCCGTACAGCCACAAATACAGCCAAGGGGTTCCCGACGCCTGTTCGGGAACCCCTTGGCTGCACTCCGCTCGTCACCCGAACAGCGACCGTGCAACCCGGTCGATCGCTTCGCGTTCCACGTCGGGCAGGACGTGGGCGTAGGTGTTCATCGTCAGGGAGATCTGGCTGTGGCCGAGGGTCTTCATCACCGTGCGCGGGTCCGAGCCCGTGGCAATCATGAAAGTGGCCAAGGCGTGCCGCAGATCGTGCAGCCGTAGCCACTCCAGGTCGACCGAGGCGCGCAGCGCCTGCCAGGAACGGTCGAGGTTCCGCGGCTCCATGGGGGTCCCGATGCGGGAGCAGAAGACCAAGCCCGACTCATGCCAGTCCGCGCCGGCTGCCAGCTTGCGCTCGTTCTGGCGAAGGCGGTGCGCCCGCAGGTGCGGACCCCGACCTGCGCTCAGATGTCAGTGGTCGCCTCCGCTCTACCGTCTTTGACGGCGGCCTGGAGCGCGTCGTAGTCGAGCTCGTTCTGGTCGGCGTAGGTTTCGGCGAAGTCGGCGATCGCGTGGTCGAACGTGTCGGAGTCCCCGAGGTAGGCGGCCAGCGCGATGCGGTCGCCGGAGCAGGCGTGTGCGCGAGCAAGGGTCCACGCGCACATCCGTGCGTAGACGGCCATCCCGCCCGGGACCATCCGCTCGATCGGCGCGGACATCTTCCAGTCCTTCAGCTGCCGGAAGTAGTAGTCCCGGTCCGTCCCGTCGGGTTCCTTGGCGCGGGCCCAGCCGAGGAAGATGTCGCTCTCGGCCTGCATCAGGTGCTGCCCGGCGATGACCCGCTCACCCTGGTCGGCGTACTGACTTTGCTCGAGGTAGTCAGCCAGCACCGAGGTCTGGGCCTCCTTGACCTGCAAGAACAGCGGCTCGTTGCCGTCCGCGCCTTCCATCAAGATGATCCAGCAGCGGGTGCCGACGCTGCCGACCCCGACTACCTTGCGGGCCACCTGGAGCATCGTGAAGTACTCGAGCAGGTGCTTGCGGTCGGACTGCAGGGTGCGCCGGTACTCGCCCAGCAGCTTCTCGATCTGGTGATAGATCGCGGCTGCCTGCTCGTCGCGGAAGACCTCCTCGATCGGCTCGATCAGCGGCGGGTCACTGACGATCCGCCGCCGCCCGTCGGCCACGGTGGTCAGCTTGCTCTGGGCCTTCATGCTGTCCTTGGTGTGCGCCTTGGCCACCAGCTTCTCGGTGGCCTTGACCCGCTTCTTCTTCAGTTGAGAGCGGTACTGGGCGAGCGCATCCTCCACGTCCAGGTGCGCGTACCACACGTTCATGAAGTGCTGATCGGCGAACGCACGCATAGCCTCGCGGTAGCCCTCGACGCCCGCGAGCACGATCTTGCGGCGCTTCTTCTTGCTGAACCCGTTGTCGCGCCCGGCCACCGCCAGACTCGCGGCCAGCCGCTTGACATCCCACTCGAACGGACCGGGCAAGGTCTCGTCGAAGTCGTTCACGTCGAACACCAGCCTGCGTGCCGGCGACGCGAACCCCCCGAAGTTGGACAGGTGCGCGTCCCCACACAGCTGTGCCCACAACCCCGAGGTGGGGGTGCCGGCCAGGTCGGCCGCCATCGGCAGCGCCGCACCCCGGTAGAACGAGAACGGCGACACCAGCATCCGCCCGTGCCGCACCGGCAGCAGCTCCTGCACCCGCGTCTTTTCCTGATCCAGCAACAGCCCGATCGGATCCCGGGACGCCGCCGGCGCGAAGTCCGCGTGCGACTCCAGCGGCGTCTGCGTTCTGGCATCCTCGCCGCGGGCCACCCGGTCTGCCCGGCTCAGCTGCTCCGCCTCTGGCACCCCCCGCCGCTTCGGTACTCCCCGGTCCGCCCGCGCGCCAGCCCTCTTCCGCCCCCTCGGCTCAGTCTTCACAGTCATGGCCACTCCCTCCGGCTTGAGCTCTGAGCAGGACCACCCTCAGCCACGCCCCGAGGGGTTGAATGCGGTAACGCCGCGCGGCCGCGACGACGGTGTTCAGCGTTGCGCCCGCGACGCGGTCGTCGCATCACCCAAGGTGGATGAACGCCGACGTGGTTCACCGCGCTGTTTCGTCTCCGGTCGGACCCAGGAGGACGAGGGTCTTCCCACCGGTTCATGGGTGACCCTCCCGGGCTCGTTGCTGCGTGGCGCAGACTATGGACGCCACCTGAGAAGCGAAGCTTCCAGCCACACTCGAACTGAGTGACTAACTGAGTGACAACCGGGACGTGCTTCGCCGGACTTCTGTGCACTCCGAGGGATCGATCTGAGCACGCACAGCCTCCTGGGCGAGCATGAATCCAAGGCCCGATCTGGCTTCGGGACGAAGCGGCTCCGACCCCAGGTCCCGGGCCACAATCGGGCCGTTACGAGCGGTCACTCAGGGGAAAATGCGGTATCCGATGGGCGACGAATCTTGCCCACATCGAGGGGGCGCACAGTCCGGGAAACATCTTCCAAGCTGGCACTCCGCTCAATCGGCTGTACAGCCAAAATGACAGCCACGAGGTCTCCGATAGACCGACAACCACGGACCCTTGTGCACTCAACCGGAGTCGCGGACCGCGGCCCGAACACCCAGGCGCCCATCTCATAATCCGTCGGTCGTCGGTTCAAGCCCGACCTGCCCCACCACCCGTTTCCGCTGCTCGGCGATAAGACCGGGCACATATCGAGGGTGAAACCCTTGCCGTGCTCACTGTGGCCGCGGCAACGCCTGTTCGAGCCGGCAGGCAGGCCTGCACCTCTCGCCCGCGCCTGGAGCGCTCAGGAAAGCTGCAGCCGCGCGTGCTATCTGTACAGCGTGCCCCTCGAGCTTGTGGGCACCAACATGTCCATCGTGAAATGACGAGGGAGTGTGCTGGACAGGCGGGCGGTCAAAGGGATGGATGGGCAGATGACAGGCACCCAGGATGGATGATCCGCAACGGCGTGACCCCGGTCCTGGCGTGGGCGTGCCACCCGAAGAGGCTGTCTCACCGCCCGTCCCGGCGCCCCTCGCGAGGGGGGCCCGCCGACAGCAGCTGCGCGACCCTGCGGCGGTCAGGAGGCGACGACGCCGACGCCTCCTGATGGCCGCGCCCGTCCTCGGTCTGCTGTTGTGGGCGACGGTGTCGTATGCGACCTGGATGGTGCAGCCGACGAGCATGTCTCTTGGGGTGCGTAGCGTCGAGTGGGTGAGAGCCGAGGTGCCTTTCGGCAACGCGCTGGTCGACGAGGTCGAGCACCTCTACTACAGCTGGACCGCGCCCACGACGGGCGGCCCGCCGCTGAAGAGCCTGCCGGCAGTCGGGCTGCGCCAGCCGCCAACGAGCCGCCCGTGGTCCCCGACGTCGCCGGTACAGGCCATCGCCTGGCCGCGGCCGGTCAAGCCGGTCTTTCCGCACCCGCTAGCCGGCGAGGGTGTCTGGACGCCCGCCGGCCCGCCTGTCGACAAGGGCCAACCGGTGCTGGTGACGACCTATCGCCCTGAGCTCGCCTACCCGGGCATCGTGGCGTACGTCGGCTGGTTCGACCACACGCGCACCGCGATCGGCTACTACCCCGGCCGTTACGAGCCGCCGCACGCGGCCGTGCGCGGGCCGATGATGGTCCCGAGCTCCCAGCGTTCGCGCCTTCTCGCCACCTTCAACGGCGGCTTCACCTACGTGGACGGCCACAACGGCTCGACCGACAACGGCCTCATGAACGAGCCGCTGAAGCGCGGCAACGCCACGCTCGTGGGCTATCGCGACGGTCACCTCGACATCGTGAACTGGGCCGGCGGCCCGACCACGGGGCCGGACGTGGCGTGGGCCCGCCAGAGCCTGGCTCCGATCGTCGAGAACGGCCTCGTCAACCCCGCATTGAACGCGAACCCGAACAGCCCGCAGTGGGGGTACACGCTCGGCGGGGTCACGCGCGTCTGGCGTACCGGCGTCGGCATCGACCAACGCGGCAACCTCATCTACGTCGCCGCCCCCGGGCAGACGGTGATCACCCTTGCCAAGATCCTCCAGCATCTCGGTGCGGTGCGGGCGATGGAGTTCGACATCAACCCCGAATGGCACACCTTCATCACCTACAGCCACCTCCATGGTCTCGACCCGACCCCGGTCGGACCCAACCCGATGCAGTCAGACACCCGCTACCTCGTCCCCGACGACCGTGACTTCTTTGCGGTGTACCAACGATCGCCCGGCGCAGTCACCGTCCCGATGAGGTAGGCCATCCGCCGTTGGGCGACGACGCGGCCACCGCCTTGCGTGCCTCGGTGAGGGCCTCCCACTCGCTGCGCCAGGCGCCGTCTTCGTGAACTGGCCGAACCAGGACTCGATGAGCTCCTGGCTCTCGGGGGAACGGACGGCATACCGAGGTGCCCGGACGGTCGCACCTCAGCGACGTGAATCTGTAGTCTCGCGGCCGTGTTCCAGAGTCCTCAGGTCATCCTCTTCAGCGATGCACTCCCCCGGGGCCGTCGCCTTCTACAAGCGCCTCGGCTTCGCTGAGACCTTTCGCGTCCCGACAGACGGAGAGCCCATCCATGTGGACCTCGAGCTCGACGGATACAGGATCGGCATCGCATCGGGCGCCTCGACCAGGGACGACCATGGCCTCAGCCCAGTCACACGGGGTCAACGCGCCGCAGTCATCCTCTGGACCGACGACACCCCTGCGGCGTACGCAAGGCTCACAGCCGACGGGGCCCAAGGACCGGCGGAGCCGTACGAATGGCTCGGACGTCTCCTGATCGCCTGGGTCGCCGACCCTGACGGAAACCCGATCCAGATCGTCGCGAACCTCTGACCCAGCTCTCAGGGCACGGCGCGGCCGGGCAGCGGCTCGAGGACCACGACAGCGGTCTCCGTCGACCGGAGTGCCGCGTAGGCGTCAAGGTTCTTGTCGATCGTGCGCCACCACGCCCACAGCCGAGCCCGCTCCTCTCCTTCAGCGGCGTGGGCCCTGACCGTGCCGGCGCCCCCGGCGAGCTCGACCCTGGCCTCCGGGTGCGCCTGGAGGTTGAGCCACCAGGACGGCTCCCCTTCCGCCCAGCCGTTCATGGCCAGGGTGACCATGCGCGGACCGTCCTGGACGTAGCCGAGGATCACGCTCCGTTCCGCTCCGGTGCGACGCCCGGTCGTCGTGAGCCGCAGCGTGCCGTAGCGGTTGCCCTTCGGACGCCACAGACCGACGCGGCCCCTGCTGACGCGATACAGCCCGCGGTGCACGTGCCAGGCCAGCCGAACGACCCAGCGGGGAGGGAGCCACGGGCGCTTGTTGCCTCCGGTCGGCATGGTTCCCATCTCAGCGCCGCCTTCCTTCGCCGAACCTCAGACAGTGACCCTCGACGCCCAGCGACCCGTCACCGTCGTACGCCACTGCTCACACGGGCGTCCTCGGTATCGAAGCCCTTGACGATGAGCCACACCGCCAACACCATCTCGTTGACCGCGATCGGTGCCGCCAGCACGGCCTGCCACACCCCTGGGAGGTCGAGCCCGTAGACCTCCAGTACCCCGCGCAACAGGATCAGGGCTGCAGCCACGAGCCCCCAGAGGGACAGCCATGCCGGCACCAGGGCCGCGCGGAACAGCAGGCTGTACAGGATCAGCCCGCCCACGCCGAGCAACACCATCGACCCGACGAGATACGTCCAGTCGCGCAGTGCGAGCACGAGCCCGGGGACCCGCGCGGCGGCGCCGGCTGCCCGAGCGCCGGGTCCCGGCGCGACGAACACCAGCGCCGCGACCGAGGCGGCCATCAGGAACACGGCTTCGAGGGTGCGCACCCCGGCGTAGCCCAGAGCCAGCCCCTCGTCACGACGCCGAAGGACGGGGAAGAGCAGCGCGCCGATGCCGAGCACCGACAGCGCCAGGACCAGCTCCAGCAGCACCCCGGTCACCACGCTGCCCTGGTCGGCGGCCACCGTGGACAGGGCCCCCGGCTCCTCGATCGCCAGCACCATTGAGCCGCCGACGATCGCCGTGACGGTGCCGACGATGAAGAGCACGCCCACGGTCCGGGCGATGACCCGGTCAGTCAACACAGCCGCCTGCTCAACTCATGACCGGTGTGCCCCCGGTCCGCGACGGGAACGTCGTGTGCGCGCGCGTCCCGTCCGGCCACGAAGTGCATGTCGGTCCCCCTCCTCGTGGCTGCTCGCTGCAGTTCAGGCTGGTGGCCGGGCTGGTCTGACGGCAGGGGCCAAGGTCCCCGACACCTGCGGGCACCGCGGCAGGTGCTCGTCCTCGTCACGTTGACGACCGCCAACGACGTGTGGCAGGTCCCGTACCACGTCCACTTCCACGGTCACCACCACCGCGCACCCGGCGGGACAGGCCACCGGGCTACCCGAGCCGGCTGCTCCGGGAGCGCTCCCACGACTTGGCGTCGTTCTGCCGGGCGTCCGTCTCCACGCTCCCCTGCCCGGGCGACCCCGAGGAGGCGCGGCGTCGCCATACCGACAGCAGCCCCACCGCGACCAGGCCGAGGAACAGCCCTCCCAGCACGAACCAGAACATGCCTACCCCCATCCCCGCCAGACCACGTGGCAGCCACTGTGCCACCACCGGCCCGGCAGGGAGTCGCTTTCCGGACGGCGCGCGGCTACTTGTCGGTCGTCCCGTCGACGCACTCGCGCAGCAGGTCGGCGTGCCCGCTGTGCTGGGCGTACTCCTCGATCATGTGCACCACCACGGCACGCACCGACATGACGCCCATCCTCGACTCGATGGTCTGCTCGTACGAGGCAGCGGCCAGCACCTCCCCGGCCAGCCGGCACTCCTCCAGCAGCCGCTCGTAGTCGGCCTGCGCCTTCGCCGGGTCGAGGTCCTCGAAGTCGGCGTCCTTGCCCAGGGCCGGGTCGTACATCGGCTCCAGCTCCTGCCCGGCGATCAGCTCGCGGAACCACTTGCGCTCCACCTTGGCCATGTGGCGCACCAGGCCGAGCAGCGACAGGTTCGAGGGCGGGACCGAGCGCTGTGCCAGCTGCTCGCCGGTCAGCCCGGCGCACTTGTGCTGCAGCAGGGCCCGGTGCCAGGCCAGGAAGCCTTCGAGCATCGGCCGGTCCTCGCCGGTGAGCGGGCCGTCGGGCAGGGTCACCTCGGGAGCAGTCCACGTCATGGTGCGATCATCACACCACCGGTATGCCGTGTGGCGCCTTTCGCGTCCCGCGTCAGCCCAGTCCCCGGGCGGACGCGGCACATCGGACCCTAGGGTCGTTTCCGTGAACCCTTCCGACGCCGAGCTCGCCATCACCGCCGCCACTTCGGGCTCCGCCGTGGTGCGGTCGATGTACGGCCAGTCCCTCGCCCGGATCGACAAGTCCCCCAGCGACTTCGCCACCGAGGCCGACCTGGCCTCCGAGGCCGCGATCCTGGACCTGCTGCGTGCGCACCGACCGGACGACGCGCTGCTCGGGGAGGAGACCGGCGCCAGCGGCCGGCTCTCCGCCGACCGCACCTGGCTGGTCGACCCGCTCTGCGGCACGCTCAACTTCGCCGCCGAGACCCCGCTCGCCGCGGTCAACGTGGCGCTGCGCAACGGCGCTCGCGTCGAGGCAGCCGCCTCCGCCGATCCCGTTGCGGCAGAGGTGTTCTGGACCGACGGCGAAACTGCCTGGGTCCGCCGGCGCGGTGCGGACGAGCGGCTCACCCCGTCGTCGCGGTCCCGGCTGGTCGACCTCAACATCGACGCCCCGCCGCCGGAACTCGTTGACCCACAGGTGATTCGGCTCCTGACCGACCCCGGCTTCGTCGCAGCGTTCCGACCCCGGGTGCTGTCCTCCACCATCGCCGTGGCGTGGGTCGCGGCCGGGCGCCGGGCCGCGTATGTCACCGCCGGCGACCTGCGCGACAGCGTGCACTTCGCCAGCGGCCTGGCGTTGTGCCGGGCCGCGGGCTGCGTGGTCACCGGGCTGTTCGGCCAGCCGTTGCACAGCGGCCCCGGCGGTCTCATCGCCGCGGCCGACGCCGAGACGCACGCGGAGGTCCTCGATGCCTTCCGTCGGCAGGCCGTGGACGCGGACACGCCGGGCGCCTGAACCGGCACGGTCGGTGGGTGGCACGGGATACGGTCCGGGCGACCCCAACCCTGAGCACGAGGAGCTTCCATGGCCGTCTCGGTCGGCACCGCCTTCCTTCCCGTCCGCGACCCCGAGGCCGCGGCCCCGTGGTACGAGAAGGCGCTCGGGCTCGTCGCCACAGACGTGAACCAGTGGTCGGCCCAGCTGCGCGGCCTCGGCGCCGCGAGCACCGCCCTGACCCTCATGGGCCCGCTGAGCGGCATCAAGGCCGAGCCCGGCCTGCCGTTCGCGACGTGCAACTTCGTCACTGACGACCTCGAGGACCTCCGCGACCGGCTCGACGCCGAGGGCCTGGCGCCCTCGCCCGTCGACGGGTCGCCGGACATGTGCCTCTTCTTCACCGTCAACGACCCCGACGGCAACGTCCTGCTGGTCGTCGATCGCTGACGTCATGACTGAGGCGACGCCCCGGGACGGTCGGCACTGGTCGGCCTACAACGACGCCCAGGCCGGCCGGCTACCGCGGCCGCTGTGCCGACAGGTCCTCGGGCACGCCGGCCCGGGCGACGGCCGGCGCGCGGTGGACCTGGGCTGCGGAAGCGGGATCGAGACCGCAGCGATGCTCGAAGCCGGGTGGCGGGTGTTCGCCACCGATGTCGACCCGGCCACCCCCACCCGGGTCGCGGACCTGGTCGGCCGCGAGGCTCCGGTCGAGGTCGTGGTCGCCTCCTTCGAGGAGGTCCGGCTGCCCCGGGCCGACCTCGTGTACGCCGGCTACGCCCTGCCGTTCGTCCCTTCCTCGCACTTCCCCGACGTCTGGAGGGCGGTGCGTGAGGCACTGCGGCCCGGCGGCTGGCTCGCGGTCGACCTGCTGGGCGACCGGGACAGCTGGGTGGGTCAGCGGTCCATGACCTTCCTGGACCGAGGGACCCTCGACGGCCTGGTCCAGGGCCTGGACGTGGTCTCACTCGAGGAGGAGGACGAGGACGGGCGTTCGTTCAGCGGGCCGAAGCACTGGCACGTCTTCCACCTGCTCGCCCGCGCCTGAGCGCCGCTGACGCCCACCGTCCGTCAGGCGCCGACGGCGGTGAGCCGGACCAGCGCCCGCTGCGCGGCCTGGCGGACCCGGGGCACCGGGTCCTCCCGCAACGCGGCGACCGCCCCGGTCGCCTCCCCGACCAGGTGCCGCGCCACGACCTTCGCCGCCATCTCGCGGACGCGCCACGCCTCGTCGGTGAGGGCACGGCACACCACCGCGGTGGCCCGGGAGTCCCAGTTCCACAGCAACCCGCGCAGGGCCCACACCCGGAACCAGTAGGTGTCGGTGTGCTCCTGCCCGTCGAGGTACTTGCGCGCTCCCGGCCCCGCCAGCGACAGCAGCAGCGCCGGGTCGTCGGCGCCGTCGAACAGGGCAAGACAGTCGGCGACGACCGCGTCACTGCCCCGGCGGGCGCACTCGGCCGCGATCTGCTCGCGGGGAGTGATCCCCCAGATCGACCGCGCCGGCATGGGACCACCATGGCAGACCCCGCGCGCCTAGTCTGCTGATGTGGCCAGGGTGGACCCCGAGGACGACGACATCCGACGCTTCGTGGTGCACCACTACCGCTACGACCCCGAGAGGCGCGAGCGACGTCACGTGCTCGTGGGGGCGTTCGACGACGCTGCCGAGGCCCGGACCTGCCTCGACCGGGTCCGCGCGGAGATCGACCGGCGCCGGGAGACCGACCCGGACTTCGACCGCCACGAGTACGTCAGCAGCAGGACCCTGGAGCCCGGGGAACGGCGCCGGGCGGCGAGCTCACGGCTGCTGCGTCGCTCGATCCGGCACGGCGTGGCGCCCGGCGACTGGTCGCAGGACCTCGAGCTGGCCTCGAGCACCGGGCTGCTGCGCTTCGGCCGGGAACCCGGCCTGCGCTCGGCCGCGATGCTGCGCTGGCGCCTGCGCCGATGGCCGAAGAACCGATGATCATGGGCGCCGTACGGCGTTGTACCGGGTGCAGCATGGAACCGGAGGGACCGGTCCCGACGCAGGAGAGGACACCGCCATGCGACAGAGAATCACCCCCAACCTGTGGTTCGACACCCAGGCCGAGGAGGCAGCGTCCTTCTACGTGTCCGTGTTCAAGAACTCGAGGGTCCTGTCCGTCAGCCACTACACCGACGCCGGGCCGCGACCTGCGGGGATGGTCCTGGCGGTGGAGTTCGAGCTGGACGGCCAGCGGTTCGTCGGGATCAACGGCGGGCCCGAGTTCACCTTCGACGAGGCGATCTCGATGCAGGTCGACTGCGAGGACCAGGCGAAGGTCGACTACTACTGGGAGCGGCTGTCCGAGGGCGGTGAGGAAGGACCCTGCGGCTGGCTGAAGGACCGGTTCGGGCTCTCCTGGCAGGTCGTGCCGACGGAGCTGGAGGAGCTCATCCGCGACGATGACCCGCAGCGGGCGCAACGGGCCATGGAGGCGCTGTTCGGCATGCGCAAGATCGACATCGCCGCCCTCCGCGCCGCCGCCGGCCCGTCGAGCTGAGCGAGCCGGGCGAGCTGAGCACCGGCCGGAACGGTCGTGGGACAGGCGAGCTCAGCCATGCACCGCCGCGTGCAGCACCTCCGCGCGCACGTTGTGCTCGACCTCGCGGTTGACCGCCGGCAGCAGCTCGGCGCACAGGGTGCCCTGCACGTGCGCCGCGTCGGGGTCGAACCCGAGGAAGGCGTAGTCATCGGCGTAGATCTCGTGGATCCGTTGCAGTGTCTGGGGATCCAGCATCTGCGGGGACACGTCGACCGGTGAGTCGTTGTCGTGCCCGACGGGGGCCAGCTCCACGCCCTCGGACGCCAGCCGCTCCTGAAGCCAGTCGATGGTCTCCCCCAGCCGGTCAGTGCGCCCGACGTGGTCGAACCGGCTCAGGTCGCGGCGCAGCAGCTCGTACTGCGACACCAGGTGCACGTCGCGGTGCACCAGCGAGGGGTTGGCGTGGAGGTGCTTGACGAGCTGTTCGAGGTCGGCGAGGACCTCCTCGACGTCCCCGAAGCGGCGCAGCCCCGGGTCGGGCAGCCCGAGCCGGCTGCGGTAGTACGGCGCGCGCACGAGGTACTTGCTGGACCACGTCGTCAGCAGCCGCTCCACGGGGTGCCGCACCACCGTGAACACGTGCCGCAGGCCTGCGCGCATCAGCTGCGCGTAGGCCGTGTCGCTCAGTGAGCCGACCATCGGCCGGCCGCCGGCCGTCCCGTCCCAGATCGTCTGGCTGACGAGGGACTCCTCGCCCAGGGACTGCACGAAGGTGCCGGGGAACTCGATGCCGGCCGACCGGGTCAGGGCGATGTTCAGCGAGGTCCCGGCCGCCTTGGGGACCGAGACGTACAACATCCGCCAGCCGGGGTGCAGGAACGCGAGCCCGTTGTACTCGCGCACCCAACGGGTGAACTCGGGCGGCTCGGGTGACTCGGGCACAGTGCGGGTCCTTCCTGGTCGGGCTCTCTCGCCGAGCAGCGTTGCCGCTGCGGGTATGCCGGCCGTGCACGTCAGTGAACGGCCGGTTGACCTGCCGGCGAACAGCAGCCCCCGGGCCACGTGCCGGGCACCGAGGCAACGCCGGTACGCCGTGCTCGTCACCCTCCGCAGGCCGTCATGCGGTACAGCGTCAGCCGTCCCCCGCTGGCGACCGGCTCGAAGCCGGGCGCCCCGGCGACGTGCGTCCCGGCGTACAGCCGCTGTCTGCGGTTCTTGCGCCAGAACGCGCTGGGGCCGTCGAGGACGTAGCCGACGTGGAGGCGGCGCGCGGCCGCGCAGACGGCGGGATCGCTGCCGGCGTCGGCGAGGTAGCCCGCCAGCAGGCTCCGGTCCCTGCCCCAGCTGCCGGCCAGGTGCGGGAAGAGCACCCTCCGGTGGCTGAGGGCCTGGCCGAGCGCCGACCCGTTCCACGGATTGCCCGCCACCACCGCGCCGGGGGGCACGAGCGTGTCGAGCCGTTCCAGGAGGGACCGCTCGCCCGGGCCGACCAGCTCAACGCTCGACCCGCCGTACCAGACGTCGACGACCCGCGCGCTGTCCCGCACGGAGAGCCCCTGGGTGAGCACCACCACCGCGACGAGCGCGGCGGCCCACAGCTTCGGGGGGCCCACCCGGTGCAGCGCCGGGCGACGCACCAGCTCCGCGGCCCGAACCAGCCGGCGCAGCCCGATGACGGCCAACGGCAACCCCGTCACGGGGATCAACGCCCCCAGCCGGAACGCGTCGTTGTACCAGGGGCCGGTGACCAGCTGGGAGACCGGCGCGTCGCTGCCGGCGGCGAGGACCCACAGCGCACCCGTCACGACGTGGCAGCCGGCGAGCCACCACAGCTCGGACCGCGCGGTGGCGACCAGGCCGAGCACCATGAGCGCGGCCAGGACCACCCCCACGGGCAGGGCGCAGGGCGCCGCGAGCAGCCACTCCCCTGCCGCCTGGGCGAGGGTCTCCCGGTGGTGCCAGTCGATCTGGCGGGTCGCCGCGAACAGCGGCGACCAGAGCACCAGCCAGGCGACCAGCACGGCATACCCGGCGACACCGGCCCACACGAGCCGCACCTGCCTGTCCGTCACGTGCCGGCGGGTGGCGAGGCGCCGGCGCGCCGCGGCCGGTGCGAGGACCAGCCCCCAGACGAGCAGCGTCACGACCACGTTGGGGTGGGCGAGCACCAGCCCCGGCAGCACCGCCACGGCCACCATCACGCCGCGGCGCCTCCCCAGCAGGTCCTCCCGGGCCAGGCCGGCGACCGACAGGACGACCGCCAGGGCGGCAGGGAGCAGCGCGGTGCCCAGCGCGTTGGGCCACACCGTGCCGTAGGCCAGGAGCAGGTACGGCGCCGCGGCCAGACCGGGGGCGATCACCCCGGCCGCCAGCAGGGGCATCGGCCTGGCGCCGAGCACCTGCCTGGTCAGCAGCACGCAGCCGGAGGTCCAGAGCAGCGCCGCGATCACGACCGAGACGGCGTTCGCGGCGGCGGGCAGCCCGACCCCGGTGAGCTCGACCACGAGGGCGGTCACGGCGTGCCACGCCGCGGGGTAGAACAGGTGCGCCCGCTCCGGCGAGCTCAGGGTGCCGACGTCCAGGCTCGAGGCATCGCCGGTGGCCAGGACCTGCCGCACGGCGTTGAGGTGGAAGACCGCGTCGTAGGTCTGCGGCAGCGCGTCCGGGCGGCGCAGCCCGCCGGTTACGGCGGCGGCCGCGAACGCGGCCCCGACCGCCGCACCGGCGACGGCGAGGGCACGGGCCGGTGGCCGGTCGGCACCCGCGGACGGTGCACCTCTGCGCCGCAGCATCAGGTCCGCCCCCAGCGCGATGAGCGCGACGAGGGCCGTGGTGGCGAGCAGGAGCACCGGCCCCCACGCGACACCCACGACGGGCCCCGCGAGCGCCGCCACCCCGACGAGGGTCACCGACAGCGGACCGGCCAGCCCCCATGCCGGTATGCCGCGCAGTCCCGCCGCCCACGCCGCGGCCAGCCCCGGGAGCACCAGCACCCCCGCGGCGGCCAGCAGCGCCGGCCAGACGGCGAGCCACGCGGTCATCAGGCCGCCTTGAGGTGACCCGTGGCGTCGGCGACCGCCCCGTCGTGGACGACCCGGCCCTGCTGCAGCACGACCCCCCGGTCGCAGAGCCGCTCCACGAGCGGCAGGTCGTGGCTGACCACGACCAGGGTCCGCCCCTCGGCCGAGAGCCGCTCGATGCGCTCCAGGCAGCGGCGCCGGAACGGCTCGTCGCCCACGGCGAGGATCTCGTCGACGAGGAAGACGTCGGGGTCGGTGTGGACCGCCACCGCGAACGCCAGCCGCAGGAACATCCCGGAGGAGTAGAAGCGCACCTGGGTGTCGAGGAACTGGCCGATGTCCGCGAAGTCGACGATGTCGTCGAACCTGGCCCGGATCTGCGCCTCGTCCATGCCCAGGATCGAGGCGTTGAGGAAGACGTTCTCCCGGCCGGTCAGGTCCGGGTGCAGTCCCGCGCCGACCTCGAGCAGGCCCGCGACCCGACCCCTCAGGCGGACCCGGCCCGCGTCGGGGGCCATCACCCCGGCCATGAGCTTGAGCAGGGTCGACTTGCCCGAGCCGTTGCGCCCGAGCAGCGCCAGGGACTCACCCTGACCGACGGTCAGGTCGACACCCTCCAGTGCCGTGAAGTCGTGCCGCCGCGCCCGGCCCTGCATCGCCCAGACCAGGCCCTCCTTGAGCGAGTGCGTGTGCCGGAGGCGGAACCGCTTGGTGACGGCCTGGACCTCGATGGCGGTGTGGTTGGGGCTCATCACAGCTCCTGCGCGAACCGGCCGGACAGGTGACGGAAGACCACCTGGCCGACCACGACGGAGCCGAGGGTGACGAGGAAGGCGACCACGGTCTGGCCCCAGAGCCCGGGCGGGACCGCGGCCCCGTTCCCCGGGGAGGCACCGGCCCAGGTGGCCCGGTGCACGAGCTCCACCGCGACGGTGAGCGGGTTCCCCTGGTAGAGCGCGAGCCACGGCGAGCCGTCACCGAGGAGGGCGCGCACGCGGTGCCACGGGTAGAGCACCGGGGACAGCCAGATCAGCACCATGAGCACGAGGTCGACGACGTTCTGCACGTCGCGGTACAGCACGTTCAGCGCACCCAGCACCAGCCCGAGGCCCAGGGCCAGCAGCAGCACCAGGACCATGGCCGCGACCAGGGCCACCATGCCGGCGGGGTCGGGCCGCCAGCCGGTGCACAGCGCGCCGAGCAGCAGGACCACCAGCTGCGGGGCGAGGTGGACGACGGCCACGCAGATGCTGGCCACCGGGAACAGCTCGCGCGGCAGGTAGATCTTCTTGACCAGGTCGGCGTTGGCGACGACCGAGCGGGACGCGTTGCCGACCGCCTCACCGAAGGTGGTGACCACCACCAGCCCGCCGAACAGGTACACCGGGTAGTCACCGATCGCCCGCTGCTTGAGGATCACGCCCATGCCGACGAGGTAGACCAGGAACTGCACGGCGGGCTTGACGTAGGACCAGCCCAGTCCCAGGACCGAGGCGCGGTAGCGCACCCGCAGCTCCTTGCGGACCAGCAGCGTCAGCAGGAACCTCCGGCGCACCACCTCGGCCAGCCCACTGCCGCGGCCCTGCACGACAAGCGGCTGCTCGGGGTGCAGCACCGTCACTGCTCGTCCTCGCCCGGTGCGGCGTCCAGGGTCTTGCGCCAGGCGTCCTCGCCGGCCACCTCGGCGAGCTGCGCGCGATACCGGCGGGCCAGCACCGGCCACTCCCGCAGCAGTCGCTGGTGCACGGCCACGGCCTGGCGCACGGCCTCGGCAGTGGCACCGCGGTCCCGTTGGTGCCAGGCGACGCCGGTGCCGTCCGTGGTCGAGACGAGCGCCGAGTTCAGGCGGGACAGGGTCCACCAGCTGGCGTCGGCCGCGGCAACGACCCGCTCGGGGTGGCGCCGCGCGCCCGGGGGCACCGGGCGCAGCTGGCGCGCCAGGCCGGCCGCCGCCACCGCCAGGGTGGCCACGGTGGAGCCGGGCGCGCGGGAGACGACGTCGCGCTTCCGGGGCCGGGGGGTGCGCACCGCGGCGAACGCCTCGTGGTCCGGTCGCACCGCCGCGTCCGGGAAGCTGCGGCGCAGGGCGCGGACCTCACCCAGCTTCGTCGGGAGCTGCTCGTGCAGGCGTTCGGGCCCGTCGAGCACGTCGAGCATCGCCTGCTGGCGCAGCGCGGCGGCGGAGTACTGCATCGCGAGGAGGTGCTTGAGCGTGATCGCCAGGCTCTCGCGCACCATCCGGCCGCCGTGCCCGAACGGCGAGTGCAGCAGGGCCGCGACCAGCCGGTTGCGGGCGTGGAAGTAGGCCTGCCAGTCGGTGCTGTCGTCCTTGTCGGTCCACGGCACGTGCCAGACGGCGGCACCCGGCAGGGACACCGTCGGGAACCCGGCGGCCCGGGCGCGCAGGCCGAACTCCGCGTCGTCCCACTTGATGAACAGGGGCAGGGACAGCCCGACCTCGCGCAGCACGGTCGTGGGGATCAGGCACATCCACCAGCCGTTGTAGTCGACGTCGGTGCGTCGGTGCAGCCACGGCGTCGAGCGCAGGTTGGACCGGGACAGGTCGTGGTCGTGCTCGGTCGCCGGGGCGGGCGCCCAGCGGAACTGCCACGGCAGGACCACCTCGGCGAAGGCGTGCAGCACCGACCGCTCGTGCATGCTGAACATGTGGCCGCCGACCACGGTGGGCCGGCGGGTGAAGTCGGCGAAGGCGACCGCTCGGGCCACGCCCTCGGGCTCGCAGACGACGTCGTCGTCCATCAGCAGGACGTGCTCGCTGCGCCCGCCGTCGAGCGTCTCCAGCATGGCGCGGGAGAAGCCGCCGGACCCGCCGAGGTTGGGCTGCTCGACCACGCGCAGCCGCTGCCCCAGCGCCTCCTGCGCGACGGGGTAGCCGGCGTCGGCCCGGACCGGCTGGTTGCCCTGGTCCACCACGAGCACCTCGTCGACGACGTCGCGCAGCTCCTCCGCCTCGCCGAGCTGGCGCAGCAGCGCCGTGCAGTACGCCGGCCGGTTGAACGTGGTGATCCCGATGGTGGCGCTCGAGTGCGGCCGGTCCCCGGCGGGCACCAGCCACTGAGCCTCGTCGAGGCGCAGCTCCTCGCGCCCGGCGACCAGGTCGAACCAGTACCAGCCGCCGTCGACGAACGTGCTCAGCGGCAGCTCGACCAGCTGCTCCCCCGTGCCGGAGAGAGGACGGGACGCGACCCGGGCGACCGCGCCCCGGGCCGAGGACCGGTAGACGAGCAGGGTGCCCTCACCACTGGTCCGGACGCGCAGGGTGACCTGGTCGACCACGGTCCAGCGACGCCAGTACGCGGCCGGGAAGGCGTTGAAGTAGGTCGCGAACGACGCCCGCTGCCCCGCCCCGAGCCGGTAGGAGTACCGGCCCAGGACCTGGTCGGGGTGCTGGGTCGGCGGCACCGGGGACGACACCGCATGGCCGGCCGCACCGGTCTGCGGCAACGGCACGTGCTCGCCGTCGACGTACAGCGGCAGGACGTCCAGGTCCGTGTCGGTGGGCAGCACGACCCGGGCGACGACCCGCAGTTCCTCGACCCTCATCGAGCCACCTCCGCCAGCGCGCGACGCCCCCGGAGCAGGTCGTCGAGGTCGTTGTCGGCCAGGCGCATCGCGGAGGCGATCGCCATGTGCATGTCCAGGTACTGGTAAGAGCCGAGCCGGCCGCCGAAGACCACCTGGCGCTCGTCCCGCTCGACCCGGGCCAGCTCGCGGTAGCCCAGCAGTCGGCGGCGGTCCTCCGGGGTGTTGACCGGGTAGTACGGCTCGTCCCCGGCGCCGGCGAAGCGGGAGCGCTCCCGGACGATGACGGTCCGGTCCTCGGGATAGGCCCGCTCGGGGTGGAAGTGCCGGAACTCCAGGATCCGGGTGAAGTCGACGTCGTCGTCGGCGTAGTTCATCACCGGCGCACCCTGGTAGTCCCCGACGGGCAGGACCTCCTGCTCGAAGTCCAGGGTCCGCCAACCGAGGGGCCCGTGAGCGTCGGCGAAGTACCGGTCCAGCGGACCGGTGTAGACCACCGGCGCCTGCCCGAGCACCGCCGAGCGGGACAGCTCGTGTCCTTCGGCGAGGAAGTCCACGCCGAGGCGGACGTCCACCCGCGGGTGGTCGGCCATGCGACCCAGCCACGCGGCATACCCGTCCACGGGCAAGCCCTCCCAGGTGTCGTTGAAGTACCGGTTGTCGTAGGTGGACCGGACCGGCAGGCGGGTGATCACCTCGGCGGGCAGCTCGGTGGGGTCGGTCTGCCACTGCTTGGCGGTGTAGCCCTTGATGAACGCCTCGTAGAGCGGGCGGCCGATCAGCGAGATGGCCTTCTCCTCCAGGTTGGCCGGCTCGCCGGTGATCTCGGCGGCCTGCTCCGCGACCAGCGCGGCGGCCTCGGCGGGGCCGAGGTTGGCGCGGAAGAACTGGTTGACCGTGCCGAGGTTGATCGGCAGCGGGAACACCTCGCCGGCGTGCACGGTCCACACCCGGTGCTGGTACGGCGTGAAGGCGGTGAACCTGTTGACGTACTCCCACACCCGCTCGTTGGAGGTGTGGAACAGGTGCGCCCCGTAGCGGTGGACCTCGATGCCGGTGGCGGGGTCGAGGTCGCTCCAGGCGTTGCCCCCGACGTGGTCGCGGCGCTCCACGACGACGACGTCCAGGCCGCGCTCGGCAGCGCGTTCGGCCACGGTCAGGCCGAACAGGCCCGACCCCACGACGACCAGATCGGCCCTCATCGCCGCACCTCCCGTCCGGTGCCGCGACGGCGGTGCGTGACGGGCAGTGAGCTCACAGTCGGTGTGTCCTTCGTGGTGGTGGTGAACGTCCGGCGGTACAGCGCGCGCCGGAGGGCAACGGGCACGACCCGGTAGCCGCCGCGGACGGCGACGTTGCGGGCCATCTGGGCGGTGGTGGTGAAGCCCTCGCGGCGCAGCCGGCGCTGCAGGGCGACCTCGGAGCGCAGCAGCCGCAGCCCGCCCCGGCGCTGGTAGGCCCCGCTGTCGACCCGGTACTGCACCAGCGGGTCGGCCACGTTGGCCACCACCGCGCCCGAGGCGATCATGCGGGTGAACAGCCAGTAGTCCTCCAGCAACGGCAGCTCGCGGTACCCCCCGGCCTCGAGCACCGCTGAGCGCCGGTAGACCACCGTCGGGTGGTTGAAGGGGCTGCGCAGGCGCGCGGCCTCGGCGATCTCGCCGGGCAGCAGCGGCGGCACACGCAGGGTGCCGTCGGCCCCGGCCGTGCCGTCGTCGGTGTCGGAGAACTCGACCAGGGCCGAGCCGACAAGGTCGGCCCCGGCCTCGATGATCGGCAGCTGCACGGCGAACCGGTGCGGCTGGCTGACATCGTCGGCATCCATGCGGGCGATGACCTCGTGGCGGCAGGCGGACAACCCGCACTGCAGCGCCTGGGCCAGTCCGACGTTGTTGAACAGTCGCAGCCGGTTCACCGGCACGGGGCTGGCGGACTCCAGGCGCTCCAGCGCGGAGGCCAGGCCGGGGGTGATCCGGCCGTCCTGGACGACGACGACCTCCGCGGGCGGGCGGAGCTGGTCGTGCACGGTGCTGCGGAAGGCACGTTCGAGGTGGGCGGGGTCGTCCCCGCGGTAGACGGGCAGGAGCAGGGAGAAGGCGGTGCTCACAGCCGGGACGCTAGGAGCGCTGCGTGAAACGGACGTGAACGCCGCGTGACCGCCGACCGTGCCGCGGCGGTCAGCCTGACGACCCCCTGACCGGACCGTGGCCCGGCGGCCTCGCGGGGTTCACCTGCGCGTCGGCCGGCCCTCGACGGCGGCTCCTAGGGTCCGACGGGTGAACAGGTCAGAGCAGAAGGTCGTCTGCGTCATCGTCACCAGGGACCGGGCAGAGCTGCTGCGCCGGTGCCTGCTCGAGGTGGCCCACCAGGCCCGGCGGCCGGACCACCTCGTCGTGGTCGACAACGGCGCGGACCCCGATGTCGAGGCGGTGGTGCGCGACGCCGGTATGCCGTGCACGTACCTTCCGTCCGCGGCCAACCTCGGTGGGGCGGGCGGGTTCGCCTACGGCGTCCTGCACGCGCGCGCCCTCGGGGCGGACTGGGTCTGGATGGCCGACGACGACGGCCGCCCCGCCGACCGGTGGGTCCTGGGCCGGCTGCTGGTCACGGCGGACGAGCACGACCTCGGGGTCGTGTCCCCGCTGGTGCTCGACGAGGAGGACCCGGCGCAGCTGGCCTTCCCGCTGCGACGGGGGCTGACCTGGCTGCGCCGGCGCGACCAGCTGGGCACGGACGTGCTCCTGCCCGGCACCGCCAACCTGTTCAACGGCGCGCTGTTCTCCCGCGCCGCCCTGGAGGCGGTGGGCGTGCCGGACCCGCGGCTGTTCGTCCGCGGCGACGAGGTCGAGGTGCACCGGCGGCTCAAGCGCAGCGGGGTGCGCTTCGGCACCTGCGCCCCGGCGGCCTACCTGCACCCCCAGGGCCGCGACGACTGGGCTCCGCTGCTCGGCGGCCGGTTGTCCGTGCTCGTGCCGCGCGACCCCGCCCGCCGTGACCTGACCTTCCGGAACCTGGGCTACCTCACCGCTCAGCCCGGCCTGCGCTGGCGGCGCGTGCCGGACGCCGCGCGTTATGCGTGGTACTACCTCGTCGTCCACCACGACCTGCGCGGCTTCACCCACTGGCGCCGGATGAGCCTCGCCGGGCGTCACGAGCACTTCACCGCGCCGAGCGTGCACGGGCCGCTGCCGGTGGCCGGGCACGAGGGGAAGTCCCCGGCGAAAAAACGTTCCACGGAGATGTCGATCTGACGTGCACCCGCGCGACGCGTTGGTGGAGGCTGGCTCACGAGGGGCCCGGCCCACACCGATCACGGACGAAGGAAGAGGCACGGACATGCGTTTCATGGTGATGGTCAAGGCCAACGCGGACACCGAGGCGGGCACCCTGCCCACGCAGGAGCAGCTGGCCGAGATGGGCGCGTTCAACGAGGAGCTGGTCAAGGCCGGCGTCATGCTCGCCGGCGAGGGCCTGCAGGACAGCTCCAAGGGAGCCAGGGTCCGCTTCGGCGAGGGCCGCAGCACGACGGTGGTCGACGGCCCGTTCGCCGAGGCCAAGGAGCTCATTGCCGGCTTCTGGCTGTGGCAGGTCTCCTCGCGCGAGGAGGCGATCGAGTGGGTGCGCCGGGCGCCGTTCCTGCCCGGTGACGAGATCGAGATCCGCCAGGTCTTCGAGGCCGAGGACTTCGGCGACGCGTTCACCCCCGAGCTGCGCGAGCAGGAGGAGCGGCTGCGCGAGCAGGTCGCGGGCCAGCAGCACTGAGCCCGGGGGCAGCGCGGGGCGGGTCACCAGGCCCGCCCCGCGCTGCCATGCCGCTAGCCCCCGCTGCCATGGTCCCGACCCCCGCGGCCATGCCCCAACCCTCGCTTCCATGCCCCCCGAATCCTCCC
>DASSPC010000200.1:0-3430 GCA_035699865.1 Oryzihumus sp.
GAGCACCCGGTGCTGGTCGACCGGTTCCTCGACGAGGCGATCGAGATCGACGTCGACGCGCTCTACGACGGCCACGAGATGTACCTCGGCGGGATCATGGAGCACATCGAGGAGGCCGGCATCCACTCCGGTGACTCCGCGTGCGTGCTGCCGCCGGTGACCCTCGGGCCCGAGGAGCTGAACCGGGTGCGCGAGTCCACGCTCAAGCTGGCGCAGGGCATCGGGGTCAAGGGCCTGATGAACGTGCAGTTCGCGCTGGCCCAGGACGTCCTCTACGTGCTCGAGGCCAACCCGCGGGCCAGCCGCACGGTGCCGTTCGTGGCCAAGGCCACCGGCGTGCCACTGGCGCGGGCCGCGGCCCGGGTCATGCTCGGTGCCTCGATCGCCGAGCTGCGTGCCGAGGGGATGCTCCCGCCGGAGGGCGACGGTGGCCGGATGCCGGCCCACGCGCCGATGGCGGTCAAGGAGGCGGTGCTGCCCTTCAAGCGGTTCCGCACGCGTGAGGGCCAGGTCGTCGACAGCCTGCTCGGGCCGGAGATGCGCTCCACCGGTGAGGTCATGGGCATCGACGCCGACTTCGGTGCGGCGTTCGCCAAGAGCCAGCTCGGCTCGATCAGCGGCCTGCCGCGCAAGGGCACGATCTTCGTCTCCGTGGCCAACCGCGACAAGCGGGGCATGATCTTCCCGGTCAAGCGCCTGGCCGACCTCGGGTTCGACCTCATCGCCACTGCGGGCACCGCAGATGTGTTGCGCCGCAACGGGATCCACGCCGAGGTCGTGCGCAAGCACAGCCAGGGGCAGGGCACCGACGGCGAGCCGACCATCGTCGACCGGATCCTGGCCGGCGAGGTGGGCATGGTGGTCAACACCCCGTCGGGCCGCGACGCCCGGGCCGACGGCTACGCGATCCGCGCGGCGACGACGAGCATGGACCGCCCCATCATCACCACGGTGCAGCAGCTGGCCGCGGCGGTGCAGGGCATCGAGGCCCAGATGGCCGGACCGGTGCGGGTCAAGTCGCTGCAGGACCACGCCCGCGACCTGGACCTCTACGGCCGCGGGGCGCGCGCATGATCTCCGGCGGGGGAGCGGAGGCGGCCGCCGAGGTGGCGGCCGACCTCGCCGCGGCCCGGCTCGTGCCGGACGCCCCCGGGCGAGCACCCGTGGCGACGCCCTTCGGGGCGCGGCTGCGGTCCGCGATGGACGCCCACGGACCGCTGTGCGTGGGGATCGACCCGCACGACGCCCTGCTCGCCGCGTGGGGCCTGCCCTCCACCGTCGCCGGGCTGGAGCGCTTCGCCGCCACGTGCGTCGAGGCGTTCGCCGGTCGGGTGGCCTGCGTCAAGCCGCAGTCGGCGTTCTTCGAGCGGTTCGGCTCGGCGGGCGTCGCGGTGCTGGAGCGCACCCTCGGCGACCTGCGCGAGGCCGGGACGCTGTCGCTGCTCGACGCCAAGCGCGGTGACATCGGCTCGACCATGGCCGCCTACGCCCAGGCCTACCTCGGCGAGGACAGCCCGCTGCGGGCCGACGCCGTGACGCTGAGCCCGTTCCTGGGCTACGAGTCGCTGCGCCCGGCCCTGGACCAGGCGGCGGCCACGGGCCGGGGCGTGTTCGTCCTGGCGCTGACCTCCAACCCCGAGGGCGCGAGCGTCCAGCACGCGATGCTGGACCGGCGCAGCGTCGCCGGCCGGGTCGTCGACGGGGTGACCGCGGACAACGCCGGGGCCCACCCGCTGGGCAGTGTCGGCATGGTCGTCGGCGCCACCGTGGGCGCGGCCGTGCAGGAGCTCGCCCTCGACCTGGCCGCGGCCAACGCCCCGCTCCTGGCACCCGGCGTGGGCGCCCAGGGCGGCACCGCCGAGACCCTGCGCGCCGTCTTCGGCGGGGCGCTGGGCAACGTCCTGGCCAGCAGCAGCCGCGAGGTCCTCGGGGCCGGCCCGGACGTCGCGGCACTGGCCGCGGCGGCGCGCGGCACCGCCGAACGGCTGGCAGCCGACCTGCGCGGCTGAGCCGCGCCGACGTGAGGTGTCTCGCACCGCCCGCGGGCCCCATTACCTGATGGGCCCGCGGGCGGGGCACACACCCCCTCGTTGCAGGTCACGGGCCGCTTCGCTAGGTTCCTGACCACCCGTTGCCGCCCGGCCCGAGCCGGTTGTGGCAGCGTCAACGGACATCCGAAACCACCCCCCGAGGAGACTGACGTGGCCCTTCCCCCGCTCACGCCGGAACAACGCGCCGAGGCCCTCGAGAAGGCCGCCAAGGCACGCCGGGAGCGTGCGGCCGTCAAGAACCGCCTCAAGTACGCCCAGGGCTCCCTGTCCGAGGTCATCGCCGACGGCAAGAAGGACGACATCGTCGGCAAGATGAAGGTCTCGGCCCTGCTGGAGTCGATGCCCGGCGTCGGCCGCGTGCGCGCCCGCCAGATCATGGAGGAGGTCGGCATCTCCGAGAGCCGCCGCGTCCGTGGCCTCGGTGCCAACCAGATCGCGGCGCTGCTCGAGCGCTTCGAGCAGTCCTGAGCCTGACGGCTCGGCCCGACAGCGCACCGATGACGGAGCACAGCAGCCGGCTCGTCGTCCTGGCCGGACCCACAGCGGTGGGCAAGGGCACGGTCGCCGCCTACGTGCGCGAGCACTTCCCCGAGGTGTGGCTGTCGGTGTCGATGACGACCCGCACCCCCCGGCCCGGTGAGGTCGACGGCGTCCACTACCACTTCGTCGACGACGCCGAGTTCGAGCGGCTGCGCGAGGCCGGCGAGTTCCTCGAGTGGGCCGTGGTCCACGGCCGGGCCAAGTACGGCACGCCGCGGCGCCCCGTGGAGGAGGCCATCGCGGCGGGCCGGCCGGCGATGCTGGAGATCGACCTGCAGGGCGCGCGCCAGGTGCGGCAGACGATGCCCGAGGCGCTGTTCGTGTTCCTCGAGCCGCCGAGCTGGGACGAGCTGGTCCGCCGCCTCGTCGGCCGCGGCACCGAGACCGAGGAGGAGCGCGTGGTCCGGCTGACCACCGCGCGGCACGAGCTGGCCGCCGCCCGCGAGTTCGACGTCATCATCACCAACGACGAGGTTCGGCACGCGAGCGAGGAACTCGTATCATTGATGCGATCCACCGCTTCCAGCGGACCCCTCGCACCTCACCCCCGACGAAACGAGAACTGACCGTGTCCGGAACCGTTGCTGCCCCCGAGGGCATCACCAACCCGCCGATCGACGACCTGCTCGAGGCTGCTGACTCCAAGTACGCCCTGGTCATCTACTCGGCCAAGCGCGCCCGGCAGATCAACGCCTACTACTCCCAGCTCTCCGAGGGCCTGCTGGAGTACGTCGGCCCGCTCGTCGAGACCCAGGTCCACGAGAAGCCGCTGTCGATCGCGCTGCGCGAGATCAACGACGGCCTGCTCACCTCCCAGCCCACCGAGGGCTGAGCACCCC
>DASSPC010000201.1:0-17641 GCA_035699865.1 Oryzihumus sp.
CGGCGACGAGGCGTTCCCCGGCGAGCAGCAGTACAACAAGCAGCTGCGCACGTTCATGGACGAGGGCGGCCACGTGTACGCGTGCCGGTTCTCGGCGGCAGCCCTCTACGGGATGCGCGAGATCGACATGATGGAAGGCGTACGGCCGATCAACCCGCTGGACGTCCTGGACGCCGTCCTGACCGCCCGCCGGGCGGGTGCGCTGCTGATGCAGACCTGGACCGTGTGACCGGTCGCGGGCTTTCCCGGCAGGCGGGCTGGCGCCGCCTGCCCACCACCTGTCTCGACCCGAGCCGGCGCGCGGACCCGGCCGGTTGAGCCGCACGGAAGGGGCGGACGATGGCGTCTGCTGATCGGGTCACGCGCCGCGTGATCGACGCCCACAGCCACATCGGAGAGCTGGCGGCATGGAAGTTCTACAACCTGCCCACCCCCGTGAAACCCACGGTGTACGACTTCGCGGGCCTGGACGACTACCTCAAGAACCACCTGGACCTCCGGGGGCTGGAGCGCGGCCTGGTCCTGCCCAACTACGGCATACCCGTGCAGGAACAGCCGTTCTCGCTCAACGACGTGGTGCTTGACGCGGTGGCCCGCGACGATCGGCTGAGCGGAGGCCTGTGGGTCTCGTTCCTGCCCGGCAACCGGGAGCTGACGATGCGGGCCCTGGAGAGGGCCGGCGAGGCGCGCATCGTCGCGCTCAAGACGACCTTCCTCCTCGGTGGCAACCCCAACCCGGAGACCTGGGACGCCGGGACGCGGGAGGTCGCGGAGGCGTGCTTCGCGGCCGCGGAGCAGCACGACCTCGTGTTCCACTTCCACACCAGCGCGGGCGGCTCCTCCGACATCAACAACTTCATCCCGATGATCGAGGAGTTCGGCAAGCGGGTGAAGATCCACATCGTGCACTTCGGGGGCGGGGTCAGCGGCCACATCAAGCTGGTCCCCCAGTTCCTGGACTGGGTGGAGCAGGGCTACCGGGTGTACACGGACACGACCTGGGCGATCGGGTTCGGTCCCCGGTGGCTGATGACCGAGATCGAGAAGCGCGGCGTCGGGCAGGACCGGGTGCTCTTCGCGTCGGACGAGCCGTGGAGCGACTTCTGGGGCGAGTACTGGAAGATCGCGGGCGCGGACGTGGGTGAGGAGCTCAAGGAGCGCATCCTCCACACCAACTTCGAGGAGCTGTACGGGACGGGTTAGTGCACCACCTCGCCTCCCGCGGTGTCGGCGGGAGGGTCACGTCGTGGCGTGCTGCAAGGTGGCGTAGATGCCGTAGACCGCGAACGCACAGGCGCCGAGCGCGAGCGCCGCGCTCAGGAGCCGGTTGCCGCCGCGGCGCGCCGCGAAGCGGGGATAGACCGCGAAGACGACGAGCTGGCTGAGCCACAGGGCCACGAGGGAGGGCTTGAGCAGGGCGTTGTAGAAGGCCTCGGGGTTGATGAGGCTGATCGGCCCGGCGGCGACGAGCGGCACGGCGAGCACGCCGATGACGGTCCCGGTGGGTCGGCTGGTGACGACGTGCAGCAGCCGGCTCAGGGCGAGGAACTCCACCAGCATCACCCCGGCGATGCTGGCGGCGACGCCGAGGCCCACGGCGACGGCCAGCCCGGGTCCACCGAAGACCCGGGCCACCGCCACCCCGGGGATCGGCGCGCGGGTGAAGGCGGGGTTGGCGGCCAGTGGCGCCACCGTCGCGACGACCCCGGCCGCGACGAGGAGGTAGCCCACGACCAGCCCCCGCCGCATGGTCCGGGTGGGGGCGGCGAGCTCCCCGCCGAGGAACAGCGGAAGGCTGCCGCAGACATACAAGAGGGCAGTCTGCGCGGTGGCGGTGCGGACGGCACCGACCGGCGCCTGCAGGGTGAACGACCCGGCCGCCGCGCCGTGCCCCAACGTCACCGCGGCCAGCGCGGCGACGAGGGCCACCTGGACGACCGCCAGGAGGCCGGTGACGGCCAGGGTGACGGCACGACCCGCCATCATGACGACCGCGAGGACGAGCGGGAGCGCGACCTCGACCACCGGGCGGTAGGGCCGGACGCCGGGCAGGACAGCCGGCAGCGTGTCGTAGGCGATCGAGGCCGTCGTGTACAGCAGGTAGAGCACGTAGCTCGCGGTCCACAGGCCTGCCTGGACCAGGGCCACCCTCCGGCCGGCGGCGGCCTCGACGAAGGCGTAGAGGCCGCCGGAGCCGGCCACGTGGCGGGAGTAGCGCAGCCACACCAGCAACGGGACACCGAACACGACCGCCGCGCTGACCGTCACCAGCCCCGCCGAGGCACTGGCATCGGCCACGATCGTGGGTGCGTACAGGGCCGCCAGGGCCAGCGGACCGCCGAACGAGACGAGGACGACGCCCAGGAAGGCCGGGGACCTGATCGGCTCGCGGGGTTGGGCTCGCCGCTGGTAGCCGGGGGGCCTCGCTCCCGGGACGCCCGGGGCCGTGCGGTCGACCGGGGCCGTTGAGGTCATGCCCAGCCGCCACCGGACTTCTTCGTCGAGGACGGGGACGACCCACCGGCCCCGGCCATCATGGTGATCGACGCACCGGCCGGTGACACGACCCACCACTTGGCGCCGAACCCGTTGACTCCCTGCCCCTTGAGGTCACCCGCGGCAGCGTCGCCGGCGAAGTAGTACAACGGGTGGCCGCTGTAGGTCACCTGCTTCGAGCCGTCCGCACGCGTGATCGTGGAGAGCATGGCGGCCTTGGCCGTGCCCGCTGCGGTCGGGGACCCCGTGGTCGTCAGCGGCGGCCAGTACTTGGCGCAGGCAGTGGAGCAGGCGGACTTGCCGCCGGTGTCGGCGACGAACAGGTAGAGCGTGCGTCCCGCGCTGTCGGTCAGGTAGGTGCCGACCGGGCCGCTGTGGGTCTCGACCGTCACCTTGGCGGCCGCCACGCTGCTCGGGCTGCCGGAAGCCTGCGAGCTCGAGCCTGCGCTGGAGGTCGAGGAGGACGTGCCGCAGGCCGCGAGCAGAAGCGCCGGCACCGCGACCGCGACGCCCAGCCGTGCAGCGGTCCGCGTCAGGGCAGGAAAGGTCGTCGTCATGGGTGCTCATCTCCTTCGTGGACCGGTCCCCCGGGTGGGCACCGGCTCCGCGTTGTGCGTTCAGTCCACACACGACGTCCGGCGCTCCCCGGGTTCACCCCGGTCGACGAAAGGGCGACTCAGACCTGCCCCTCCTGGAAGGCGCGCAGCACCGCAGCCGACTGCGCGTCGGTCGGGTAGAACGTCTCGATCGCCAGCTCGGAGACCGTCACGTCCAGCGGTGTCCCGAAGACCGTGGTGGTGCTGAACATCGAGAGCTCGTGACCGCGGACGCGGCAGCGCATCGGGACCACCAGCGCGTCGCGGTACTGGCTGCCGTCGTCGTCGCCCGGCAGCTCACGGAGCTCGTCCAGCAGCATGGTGAGGACGGGGTCACCGGTGGCCTGAGCCTGCCGTTCGAGCCGGCCGAGCAGGTGCGCGCGCCACGCCGCCAGGTTGACGATCCGGGGCGCGAGCCCGTCGGGGTGCAGGCTGAGCCGCAGGACGTTGGCGGGCGGATCGAGCAGGTGCCCGGCCGTGCCGTCCATGAGGATGCCCGCCGCACGGTTGGCCGCGACCAGCTCCCAGTGACGGTCGACGACGACGGCCGGATAGGGGTCGTGGGCGTCGAGGATCCGGTTGATCGCGTCGCTGATCGCCGACATCGGCGCGTCGCTCAGCTGGTGCTCCGGGAACGCCGGAGCGAAGCCACCGGCGAGGAGCAGCTCGTTGCGGTGCCGCAGCGGGACGTCCAGGCTCTCCGAGAGGTGCAGGATCATCTCGCGGGTCGGCTTCGCGCGGCCGGTCTCCACGAAGCTGAGGTGCCGCGTGGACACCCGCGAGCTGCTGGCCAGGTCGAGCTGGGTCAGGCGTCGTCGTTGACGCCAGGTCCGGAGGAGGTGCCCGACGGTCGGGTGCGGTGCGGTGGCGGTCGTCATGGTGGCATTCCATCGCCCTGCCCCGCGGCCGTGCCATGACCTTTGAGGTAATCGACTGGTGTCGGGCCCCGCCCGAGGATCGTCCCGTGACCCGGCGCAGCCCGCGGCGGACCGATCGAGGACGTGAGATGACCGACTTCACCCAGCTGGCCCAGAGCTACATCCAGACGTGGAACGAGACCGACGCGACCGCTCGCCGGGCGGCCGTCGAGCGCCTGTGGGCGCCGACGGGGCGCTACGTCGACCCGATCGTCGACGTGCAGGGGCACGAGCAGATCGCCGCCACCATCGGTGCCGTCCAGGAGCGGTTCGCGGGGATGGCCTTCGAGCTGCTCGGCGGAGTCGACTCCCACCACGCCCAAGCGCGGTTCCAGTGGGGGCTCGGCCCCGCGGGCCAGGAGCCGCTGGTCGTCGGGTTCGACGTGCTGGAGGTCGGTCAGGACGGCCGGGTCGAGACCGTGCTCGGCTTCCTCGACCGCGTGCCGGCGAGGGTGTGACGCCATGCCGACGCCGAGCTATGCCGTCGGGATCCTGACCCGGGTCGACCTCAACCACGAGGTGGTGGAGTACCTGCGCCGGATCGACGAGACCCTGGCCCCCTTCGGCGGCCGGTTCCTGGTCCACGGCGCCCGGCCGCAGGAGAAGGAGGGCACCTGGCCGGGCGGCCTGATCGTCATCGAGTTCCCCGAGGCCGACGGGGCGGCCGCCTGGTACGCCTCGGACGCCTACCAGGCGATCATCCCGCTGCGGGCGGACAACGCGGACGGGTGGATCGCGCTCTTCGACGGCGTCGTCCAGCCCCACCGCGGTGTCGACGTGCTGCAGGACGCCCACTCCTGAAGCGGTACCGCGCCGCGGCGGACGTCTGCCGCCGCCTCACCAGTCGTGCACCGTGCCGTCGGTGAGCCGGTTCACCGGGAGGTAGGCCGGGCTGTAGGGGAAGGCTGCTGCGGCGTCCTCGTCCACCTCGACCCCGAGGCCCGGCGTACTCCCGGGGTGGAGCAGCCCGTCGACGAACGTGTAGCTCGTCCGGAAGACCTCCAGCGTGGCCGAGGAGTGGCGCATGTACTCCTGGATGCCGAAGTTGTGCAGGGCGAGGTCGAGGTGCAGCGCGGCAGCCATGCCGACCGGGGAGATGTCGGTCGGGCCGTGGAAGCCCGACTTGACCTGGTAGATCGCCGCGAAGTCCATGATCTTGCGCAGGGACGTGATCCCGCCGGTGTGCGTCACCGCGGACCGGACGTAGTCGATGAGCTGCTCGGTGATCAGCGTCTGGTAGTCGAAGACGCTGTTGAACACCTCGCCGATGGCCAACGGGGTGGTGGTCTGCGAGCGCACCCTGCGCAGCGCCTCCGGGTTCTCGGCAGGCGTGCAGTCCTCCAGCCAGAACACGTCGTAGGGCTCAAGGGCCCGGCCCAACGAGGCCGCCTGGTTCGGTGTCATGCGATGGTGCCCGTCGTGCAGCAGCGGCAGCTCGGGGCCGAACTCGTGGCGCACCGCCTCGAAGACGGTCGGCACGTGCCGCAGGTAGGCGCGGGTGTCCCAGACCTCCTCCAGGGCCACGGCCGACCGGCGGGCCGGCTCGTAGTCGTACCGGTCCCCGTCCCCGCCCCCGGCCACGCCGTAGATCTGGCCCAGTCCGGGCACTCCGGTCTGGATGCGCACCGCGCGGTAACCGAGGTCGAGGTGCTCCCGGATCGAGTCGAACAGCTGGGCCAGGTCGTTGCCCGAGGCGTGCCCGTAGGCGAGGGCCCCCCGGCGTGACTGCCCGCCGAGCAGCTCGTACAGGGGCATGCCGGCGGCCTTGGCCTTGATGTCCCACAGGGCCACGTCGACCGCCGCGATCGCCGCCATCGTGACCGGGCCGCGTCGCCAGTACGCGCCGCGGTAGAGGTACTGCCACGTGTCCTCGATGGCGTTGGCGTTGCGGCCGATCAGCAGCGGCAGGACGTGCTCCCGGAGGTACGCCACGACCGCCAGCTCGCGGCCGTTGAGCGTCCCGTCGCCGTAGCCGACCAGGCCGTCCTCGGTGACCAGCTTCAGGGTGACGAAGTTGCGGCCTGGGCTGGTGACCAGCACCTCGGCGTGGGCGATCTTCATGGCAGCCTCTCCTCGGGTTCGTGGTCGTTTCAGGGGGTCAGCCCGGCGGCGGCGTCGAGCGTCGCCCGCACGAGCGTGTCGTCGGCCGCGAGGTCTGGCCCCCAGCGGGAGAGCACCCTGCGCACGGCCACCTCGAGCGGTCCGCTCACGAGGGGCGCCAGCTCATCCGCGTGCACGTCGGCCACCGGGGGGCCGGCACCCCGCAGGTGCAGCACCCAGGCCGCCATCATCGGAGCGACCGCCCCGGGCTCCCGGTGTGCCTCGCGCTCGGCCCGCAGCACCGGCAGGACCCGCAGCGGCAGCTTCACGGAGCCGTCCACCGCGATCTGGGCCAGCTCGTGCCGGATCCGCGGGTTGGCGAAGCGGCCGCGCAGCGCGCTCCGGTATGCCGCGACCTCCTCCCGCCCGAGGGCCAGGTGCGGCTCCACCTGGTCCCACCACTGCTCGACCTCGTGGACGCAGCGCGGGTCGGCCACCGCCTCGGCGACCGTCCGGTGCCCGCGGACGCCCCCGACGTAGGCCAGCAGCGAGTGCGCACCGTTGAGCAGCCACAGCTTGCGCTGCTCGAACGGCTTCAGGTCGGCCACGAACCTGGCGCCCGAGGTCTCCCACCGGGGTCGGCCGGACGCGAAGTCGCCCTGCAGGACCCACTCGCTGAACGGCTCCGCCACCACGGGTGAGGCGTCGCGCCACCCGGTGGTACGGGTGACCGAGGCGCGGTCCGCCTCGGTGGCTCGCGGGGTGATCCGGTCGACCACGGTGCTCACGAACTCGACCCGGTCGACGACGGCGGGCAGGTCGGGTGAGACCTCGGTCGCGAGGTCGCGCACGACTCGCGCAGTGACCGCCCCGTTGCCCGGGACGTTGTCGCAGGACATGACCGCAACGGGAGGCAACCCTGCCTCGTGCCGGGCCAGCACGCCGGCCAGCAGACGCGCGGGGACGGTGCTCACCGGGGCCGTCGGGTCAGCGCGAAGCGCCCGGACGTCGGCGCGCACGTCGTCCCGCCCGAGGTCGAGCTCGACCCCGGTACCCGTGCAGTAGCCGGCTTCGGTGACGGTCAGGCTGACCACCACGACGGCGGGGTCGCGCAGGTAGCCCAGGAAGGCCTCGTGGTCGGTGCTCGCGTGGACGGCCGCGACGGACCTCACGACCTCGGTGGTGTCGCCACCGGCGCCGCGCGTGACGAGCGTGTAGAGGCCGTCCTGGGCGGCGAGAGCGTGTGCGGCGGTGGCCGTGCGTCCGGTGAAGGCCGCGATCCCCCACTCCCCCGCGCCGTGCGCGTGCTGCGTGTACCACGCCAGGTGGGCCCGGAAGAACGCGCCGAGGCCGAGGTGGACCATGCGGACCGGGGGCGCGGGCTCGGAGCGGGTGAGCCGTTGCGAGGGCGTCACCGCGCCGGACGGCATACGGGTGGGAGTCACAGTCGGAAGGCCCGGCGCGGGTTGACGCTGACCAGCTCCGTGATCGTCTCGAGCGCCTCGTCCTCGGCCAGGCGGTGGTCCGCCACGAGCCGCGCGAGCCAGCTGCTGTCGAGGCGTCGGGACATGTCGTGCCGCACCGGGATGGAGCAGAACGCCCGCGTGTCGTCGATGAATCCCGAGGTCCTGGTGAACCCGGCCGTCTCGGTCACCGCCGAGCGGAAGCGGTGGATCGCCTCCGGCGCGTCCAGGAACCACCACGGCGCGCCGACGAAGACCGAGGGGTAGAAGCCGGCCAGCGGCGCCAGCTCGCGCGAGTAGACGGACTCGTCGGTGGTGAACAGCACCAGCCGCAGGTTCGGGTGGGTGCCGTAGCGCTCCAGCAAGGGCTGCAGGGCGCAGGTGAACTCGGCCCGGACCGGGATGTCGTGGCCGGTGTCGCTGCCGAACCGTGCCGAGGTCGGTGCGTGGTGGTTGCGGCGGACCGCCGGGTGCAGCGTCATCACCAGCCCGTCCTCGACCGACATGCGGGCCATCTCCATGGTCATGTGCCGGCGGAAGGCGGTCGCCTCGCCCGGCGTCACCGTGCCGGCCAGGGCCGCCGCGTACAGGCCCGCGGCCTCCCGTTCCTCGAGGGGCTCGGCCCGCACGTCCAGGTGGCTGTGGTCGGAGGAGGTGGCCCCGTGCTCGATGAAGTGGGCGCGTCGAGCCTCGAGCGCGGCGATGTACCCGGCGTAGTCCCCGGTGTCGATCCCGGCCGCCTCGCCGAGCTCCGTGACCGCCCTGCCCCACCCCGGTCGGCCCGGCTCGAGGAGCCGGTCCGGACGGAACGTCGGTATGACGCGCCCGCCCCACTGCGGGTCTGCCTCCAGCGCCGCGTGGGCCCCGAGGTCCGCACACGGGTCGTCGGTCGTCGCGAGCACCTCGATCCCGAACTGCCCGAACAGGGCCCGGGGACGGAACGTGTCCTCGGCCAGGCGCGCGTCGACCATGTCGTAGATCTCGTCGGCCGTCTCCGCTGACGGTCGCTGGGTGACGCCGAAGATCTCGTGGAGCTGGCACTCCAGCCAGTAGCGCGCCGCGGTCCCGCGGAAGGCCGGCCAGTGGGTGCACAGGTGGCGCCAGGCCCGGCGGGCCTGCTGTTCCCCGAGCCGGCCGGCCCCCACGCCGAGCTCGGCCAGCGGCACGCCCTGCGCATGCAGGAGCCTGGTGACGTAGTGGTCGGGGCTGACCAGGAGCGAAGCGGGGTCAGCGAACGGCAGGTCGTCCGCGAGGACGCCGGCGTCGACGTGCCCGTGCGGGGAGATGATCGGCAGGAGCCGCACCGCGTCATACAGGCGGCGCGCGATGGCGCGCAGGTGGGGCTCGGGTGGCAGGAGGCGGTCCGGGTGCACCTGCAGGGTGGGCGGGGCCGTCGGCATGAGGCCCAGCGTCGTGCGGTGGCCCGGGGCTGACAATCGATTGCCACGAGTTGCCATCCGTGGCAGGACCGCCTGCTCAGCGACCGGGAGCCGGGCCGGTGGAGGAGCGCACGACCAGCCTGGTCGGCAGCACCACCGGATCCGTGGCCCGGCTGCGCGCACCGCGGGCCATGGCGATGACGTTGTGCACCGCGGTCTCCCCCAACGCCCGCAGGGGGGCCGCGACCGTGGTCAGGCCGGGGGTGACCAGCTCGGCGGCGAAGATGTCGTCGCACCCGACGATGCTCAGGTCCTCCGGCACGCGGACCCCGGCCGCGACGGCGCCGCGGAGCACCCCGATCGCGAGCAGGTCGTTGTAGGCGACCACAGCCGTGCAGTCTTTCCGGGCGGTGACCGCGTCGACGGCAGCCGCGCCCGCCGCGACCGTCGGGGCGCACGGCCCGACCCGGCGGGCGCGCAGCCCCAGCTCGGCGCAGGCGTGGCGCACCGCGGCCCAGCGGACCCCGTCGGCCCAGGATGCCTCGGGACCGGCGACGTAGGTGAGGCTGCGGTGCCCGAGGCCGGCCAGGTGCCGCACGGCGCGGGTGATGCCCTGCGGGTTGTCGGTGACGACGCTGGGGACATCGGCGACGGTGCGGTTCAGCACGATCATCGGCTTCTGCTTGGCCATCATCCGGATCGCCGAGTCCGACATCCGCGAGCTGGCCAGGACGACGCCCTCCACGGCGGCGAGCGACCGCTCGACGGTCTGGCGCTCGACCAGCCCCGACTCCTGGGCATCGGCCAGCAGCGTCGTGAACCCCGACTCGGCGGCGGCGGCGTGGGCCCCCTTGATGATGGGGAAGTTGAAGGGGTTGGTGACATCCGAGATCACCAGTGCCACCGTCGAGGTGCGGGTCGTGCACTCGGCATGGGCCAGGGGCGTGGCCCGGTAGCCCAGCTCCCGGGCGACCTCGCGGATGCGTTCTGCCGTCTCGGCCCTGACCCGCCCGGGTCGGGAGAAGGCCCGCGACACGGTCGACGGCGCCACCCCCGCCGCACGGGCGACGTCGTAGATGGTCGGCCCACCGGTCATGACGTCACGCTACGGAGTGGTGCCGGGCCCCACAATCCGGCCCGGCCCTCCCCAGAGGTCAGGGGGCCACGTCTGCGACCTGCACCGGGCGCCCCGCGTCGGCCGAGGAGTAGATGGCCCGGACCACCGCGAGCGTGCGCAGCGCCTCGGTGACGGAGACCAGTGGTGAGGTCCCGCGGCGCGCGGCCTCGAGGAAGTCCTCGTACTGCGCCGTGTGGGACGTCGCGGTGATGCCGGCGACGCGGGCGCCGCCCTCGGCCGGGAGGACGTCCGGCGCGAGCAGGCCGCGCGCCTGGTTGTCCGGGGACCCCGCACCGACGTCGGGCCCGGCCTCCCCGGGCGGCGCGGCGTGGAAGTAGGTGAGCTGGTCGTCGTCGATCACGGCCGACCCGCGGTCCCCGTGGACCTGCACCCGGGCGTTGAGACCGGGGTAGGCGGCCGTCGTGCCCTGGATGATGCCGAGCGCCCCGCTCTCGAACCGGATGGTCGCGACCGCGGTGTCCTCCACCTCGATCCGCTCGTGGGCCAGGCACCCGGTCCAGGCGAAGACCTCGACCGGCTTGCCGAGGAACCACACGAGCAGGTCGATGGTGTGGATCCCCTGGTTCATCAGTGCCCCGCCCCCGTCCAGGGCCCACGTCCCTCGCCAGCCCGCGGAGTCGTAGTAGGCCTGGGACCGCCACCACGAGATGGTGGCGCTGCCCGAGGTCACCCGGCCGAGACGGCCTTCACGGATCGCCCGGTCGACGGCGAGGCTGGACCGGTCGAAACGGTGCTGGCTGATGACCGCGACGGTGCGGCCGGACTCGTGCTGGGCACGGGCCACCCGCTGACCCGCCTCGAGCGAGACGTCGAGCGGCTTCTCGACCACCACGTGCTTGCCGGCCTTGAGCGCCGCTTCCGCGAGCTCGGCGTGGTTGCCGCTGGGTGTGCAGATGGCCACCGCGTCGATGTCCGGCACGGACAGCGCCTGGTGGAGCTCGGTGAGGGCCGTGGCGTCGTGCTCGGCGGCGAGCTGCTCGGCCCGGACCTGCTCGACGTCGACGACGGCGGCGAGCGACGCCCCGTCCAGGTTGGCGATGGTCCGCGCGTGCAGGGCGCCGATGACCCCGGCGCCGACGACGGCAAAGCGCATGCGTGCTCCTCGATGTGTTCGCAGGTGGTGGGGTACGGGTGTCAGCAGTAGCCGATGCCGGCCTCGTCGAGCAGGCCGGTGAAGGCCAGGGTGGCCCGGGTGAACTGCTGCGCCCCGCTGAAGCCGCCGTGCGTCCCGGCCACGGCCAGGTGCGGCTCCATCGAGAAGAAGCCGTCGAACCCGTCGGCGTGCAGGGCGCCCAGCGTCTCGCGCAGCTGCCCGTCCCCCTGACCGGCGGGCACGACGGTGCCGGAGGCGAGCTCGGCGTCCTTGACCTGGATGTAGTGCACATGAGGTCGCAACAGCGCGTACCCGTCGCTGAACGGCCGGACCCCGCACTGGACGAAGTTGGCCGGGTCCCACGCCAGCTTCAGCTGGTGGCTGCCCACCGACTCCACGACGTCCAGGCACCGTTCGGGGACGTCGCCGTAGATCTCCTTCTCGTTCTCGTGCAGGAGCACCACCTCGTGGCCGGCCGCCGCGGCCGCCAGGGCGCTCATCCGCCGGACCACCTCGTCACGGTGCACCGCGGGGTCCTCCCCCTCGGGGATGAAGAAGGAGAACAGCCGGATGTAGGGAGCCTCGAGCTCCTCCGCCACCCGCACGGCCCGCCGGAACCGGACCAGGTGCGGCTCGAAGTCGTCGCGCACGGAGATCTTGCCGATGGGAGAGCCGATCGACGAGGCCGAGATGCCATGCGCGGCAAGGGTCTTGCGCACCTGGTCGACCTGGTCGTCGTCGAGGTCGAGCACGTTGGTGTCCCAGGCACTGCGGAACTCGATGAACCGGATGCCCAGGGTGTCCAGCAGCTCGCACTGTTCCTCGAGGTCCGGCGAGATCTCGTCGGCGAAGCCGGAGAGGGTCCACATGGCCATGACTCCTGTCGTGGTTCGGTGTCGAGGTCGAGACGCTAGAAGGCGGTAGGGAACCACTCCGAGGTGTTGCCATGAGTTGCCGCACCGTGGGAAGCAGTGCCGGCAGCCGTTGCGGGAAGATGTCACCGTGCTGTCCGCGTTGGCGCCGGCCCGACGGCGCCTCCTCATCGGCCTGGTCGTCCTCGTCGGGCTGGTTCTTGCCGCTGTCGTGTTGCTGGCTCTCCCGCGGCCGGGCAACCCACAGGCGGTCGGACGGCTCCGGCAGGACCGGCCAGGACCGGTGCTCATGGTCCCCGGCTACGGCGGGTCGAGCTCGTCACTGGACGGCCTCGCTGCTGCGTTGCGACGTCAGGGCAAGGACGTCACGGTCCTGCGGCTCCCCGGCAATGGAACAGGTGACCTCCGGCAGCAGGCCAGGGTGCTCGGCCAGGCCGCTCAGGAGGTACGCGCCCGGACCGGTGCCCCGTCAGTCGATGTGGTCGGCTACTCCGCGGGCGGAGTCGTCGCGCGATACTGGCTGGAGGAGCTCGGAGGAGCCCAGCTGACGCGCCGGCTGGTCACCGTGGGGTCCCCGCACCACGGGACCGAGCTGGCCGAGCTGGGCACCTTGGCCGGCAGCTGCCCGGCGGCCTGCCAGCAGCTGCAACCGGACAGCCCGCTGCTCACCGAGCTCGACCGGCTGGCGGACCGTGAGCACGGCGGCCCCCGCGTGGTCTCCATCTGGACCACCTTCGACGACGTGGTCGTCCCACCGGACTCCGCCCGGCTGGCAGGAGCGCTCAACCTCACGGTCCAGGGCGTCTGCTCCGCTTCGCGGGTGGGGCACTCGGCGCTGCCGTCCGACCCGGTGGTCCAAGCCATGGTCAGCGCCCAGCTCGGGCCGGGCCCGACCGGGCAGGTGGGTCCGCAGGACTGCCGGCGGTCGCTGCCGTGACCGCGGGCTGCCCGTGAGGCTCCGGGTGCCGGTGGCACGGAGCGCGACGCCGCTCGCTCAGCTGGTGACGTCCTTGGTCAGGAAGTTCGCCCAGGCGGCGCCGAGCAGCACCACCACGTAGGCGGCCTGCAGCGCGGCACCCCGCTGCAGGTCGCTCCACAGGATCGGGTCCCGGAACAGGTCGAGGAACGAGAGCCAGTACCGGGTGGGCAGGTAGGGCTGCAGGCTCCGCGCCGCGTCGACGGTCAGGAGCAGCGAGGACCCGATGAGGAAGGCGAGCGCACCGAGGCTCGCCGCCAGTGGGGAGTCACTGAGGGTGGAGAGCAGCACGGCCATCGCGGCCACGCCCAACATGGAGAAGGCGATGTAGCCGATGGTGAGGGCGATGCGCCAGACGAGCTGGGCTGGCGACAGCGAGGTGCCGGACACGCTGACCACCGCCTCGGACAGCGGTTGGTGGCCCAGCAGCAGCCGCCCGACGAGAAAACCGACCAATGCCACCGTGACCACCGCGACGAGCACGAACACCACGGTGCTGACCAGCTTGGCGACGAGCAGCCGCGTGCGGCCCACCGGTCGGATCAGCAGGTAGCGCAGGGTGCCGTTCTGCGCCTCGCCGGCGATCGAGTCCCCAGCCATGACCGACACGGCCACGGGCAGGAACACGGGCAGGACGATGGCCAGGGCGGCCACGGCGAAGAGCGAGCCGTTGGCGAGCACGGCCGACAGGAAGGCCGGTCCCTCCCCCGGCGGCACCGTGACCCCGGTAACCGCCACCAGCACCGCCACCAGGGTGGGCAGGGCGTTCAGCAGCAGGATCGTCAGCCACGTCCGCGGTCGGCGCACCAGCTTGGCCAGCTCGACCCGGATCATCGACGTCCGCCGTCCTCGGGGGCGCCGAGCCGTTCGTGGAGGACCTCCTCGAGCGAGCGGCGCTCCGGGGCGAGCTCCCGCACGCGGATGCCCTCGCCCACCAGCCTGGCGTTCAGGGCCGCTGGGTCAGCGGCACGCACGACGAGCCGCTCGCCGTCCCGGCGCTCCACCCCGCCGTTGAGCAGGGCGGCGGCCGCGGCGGCATCCGGGGTGGACACGATCGTGCGCCCGGTGGGTGCTCGAAGCACCTCGAGGTGCTCCTGCACCACGAGTCGTCCCCGGTCGAGCACGCCCACGCGAGTGCACAGCTGCTCCACCTCGGCCAGCAGGTGGCTGGAGAGGAAGACCGTGGTGCCGGCTGCGTTCAGGCGCGTGAGGAGCTCCCGCACCTCGCGGATGCCTTGGGGGTCAAGGCCGTTGGTCGGCTCGTCCAGGATCAGGAGCTCGGGCTGGCGCAGCAGCGCACCGGCAAGGCCCAGCCGCTGCTTCATGCCGAGCGAGTACGCCCGCACCACCCGGCTGCCGACATCGGCGAGGCCGACCTGCTCCAGGGCAGAGTCCACGCGCCTGCGCCGGGTTCGCGCGCCGCCGGGGGCGGGGCCGCTGGCGTCCAGCAGGCGCAGGTTCGTGCGCCCCGAGAGGTGACCGTAGGCCGCCGGCCCCTCGACGAGCGCCCCCACCGCCGGAAGCACCGCACGCGCCTCCCGCGGCATGGCCCGACCGAGCAGCTCGATCGAGCCGGAGCTGGGCAGGACGAGCCCGAGCAACATCCTGACGGTGGTCGTCTTGCCCGAGCCGTTGGCGCCGAGGAAGCCGTAGATGTCACCGCTGCGGACGTCCAGGGCCACGTCGCCCACCGCGGTCAGGCGGCCGAACCGCTTGGTGAGCCCCTGAGTGCGGATCATCGCCCGGCCCGCCGCAGTTCCTCGGCAGCGGTCGCCATGGTGGCCGGGGTGACGGTGCCGGTGAGCAGCCAGGCGTCGGCGTCCTCGTCCGGCGCGGTGAGCAGCAGGCCGACCGGGCCCACCGACAGCGCCAGCCCGCCGGCGGTCGACGTCGTGCCTGGTGCCCGTGACAGCTCGCGGCGCAGGCCGACTGCCTGTTCCGGCCACAAGGGCACGGCCACCAGCTCGGTCACTCCCCTGCCATAGACGGGCACCCCGCTGGACCCGGCGACGGCCAGGTTGCGGGGCAGGCCGGCGAGCACGACCGGACCCGACGCATCGGCGAACCGCGAGACCATGGCCACCAGGTCGGGCCGGCTGCGCCCGCTCACCCGCACGGCTGCCGCTGGGGCGAACGCCGTCTCGCGCGCGGTCGGGGTCCTGGTGCTGAAGTCGGTGAAGTCCGCGACCATGACCGGAGCGCCGACACCGCCGGCCGCTGCGACGACCTCGACCTGTAGCGGGATCCCCGAAGCACGGTCAGCCCAGACATCGACACGGCCGATCGTCGACCGGGGGTCGCTCGGCCGCAGCCGCAGGCCCTGAGCCTCGCGGCCGGCAACCCACCGGGACGCCAGAGAGCTGACCTCGGAGGGGCGTGCCCCGCTCAGCAGCCGGTGCGCCAGGGCTGGCGGGAGCAGGTCGGCCGCGGCGGGGAGCCGCACCGCCGGGTCCTCACCGGGACCCCCTGTCTCGAGTGTCGCCCGGTTGTGCTCGTAGTCCCAGGTCCACAGGCCGACCGCGGTCCGGTGCTGTCCGACCTCCCCGGTCGCAGTGACGCTGTCGACGCGCCAGTCCCGGGCGCTCCTGAACCAGACGCGCATGCGTGTCGTGCCGCGCAGCATCCTCACCACTGACTCCCACTGACCCGACGGTGGCAGCGCGAGGCCTCCGGTGGCCGACGCATACCCGGAGTACGGGGTCGTGGCCGTGCCGTCGATACGTTCGAGGAGCAGGGCAGCAGGCATCGGGCCAGCCAGCTGCGGGTGCAGGAGACCGGACACCGTCGGCAGGGCAACCAGCACGGCAGCCGACAGGAGGACGACAAGCCAGCGCCAACGCCGGACCATGTCTCACCGTACGCCCGGCTCACGAAGCTGGGTCCAGACCTCAGCCTGCGGCAGTGACCGCCACCCCACGCCACGACCGGAAGCCGCTGCCAGCCGGGCCATCGCCAAGCCCGACGAGGAAGTCGAGGAAGGTGTCTCACCGGCCGGGCTGTGCCAGTGTGGTCTGCACCAGACAGCCGGCATGACTCGTTCCGTGACGACGGGAGGCCCGGATGGTGAACCGACTCGCCACCGCCACCAGCCCCTACCTGCTCCAGCACGCGGACAACCCCGTCGACTGGTGGCCGTGGTCCGAGGAGGCCTTCGCCGAGGCGCGGCGCCGCGACGTGCCGATCCTGCTCAGCGTCGGCTACGCCGCGTGCCACTGGTGCCACGTCATGGCGCACCAGTCCTTCGAGGACGAGGAGGTCGCCGCCGTCGTCAACGAGGCGTTCGTCGCGGTCAAGGTCGACCGCGAGGAGCGACCCGATGTCGACGCCGTCTACATGACCGCCACCACCGCGATGAACGGGCAGGGCGGGTGGCCGATGACCGCGCTGCTGACCCCGACCGGGGAGCCGTTCTTCACGGGCACCTACTTCCCCAAGGCCGGGTTCCTCCAGCTCCTCGCCGCGGTCCAGGACGCCTGGCTGACCCGGCGCGAGGAGGTCCTGGCCGCCGGCGACCGGATCGCGGGGGCGCTGCGGGAGGCGGTCGCCCGGTCGACACCGCCGGCGCCCCTGGACGCCGCAGCCCTGGACCGGGCCGAGGAGCAGCTCGCGGACACGTTCGACCACCAGCACGGCGGGTTCGGCCGGGCGCCGAAGTTCCCCCCGTCGATGGTCCTGGAGGCGCTGCTGCGCCACCACGCTCGCACCGGCTCCACCCGCGCGCTGGAGATGGTCGAGCGGACCTGCGAGGCGATGGCCCGCGGCGGGATGTACGACCAGGTCGGGGGTGGCTTCGCCCGGTATGCCGTGGACGCCGCCTGGGTGGTCCCCCACTTCGAGAAGATGCTCTACGACAACGCCCAGCTGCTGCGAGTCTACCTGCACCTGTGGCGGGCGACCGGATCGGTTCTGGCGCAACGCGTCTCGCGGGAGACCGCGGACTTCCTGCTCCGGGAGCTGCGCACGCCCGAGGGCGGGTTCGCCTCGGCGCTGGACGCCGACACCGACGGGATCGAGGGGCTGACCTACGCCTGGACCCCGCAGCAGCTCATCGAGGTGCTCGGGCCGGAGGACGGGCACCGCGCCGCGCAGCTGCTGCACGTCACCGGGACCGGCACCTTCGAGCACGGCATGTCCACCCTGCAGCTGCGCGCCGACCCGTCTGACCCGGCGTGGTGGGCCGCCGTGCGCGCGCGGCTGAAGGAGGCGCGCGACCTGCGGCCCCAGCCGGGGCGCGACGACAAGGTCGTCACCGCGTGGAACGGTTTGGCCATCGCGGCGCTGGCCGAGGCGGGAGCGCTGCTGGACGACCCGGCCCTGCTCGAGGCCGCCGCCCGCTGCGCCCGCTTCGTCGTGGACACCCACATCGTCGACGGGCGGCTGCGCCGCACCTCCCGCGACGGGCGGGTGGGCGGGGCGGCCGGCGTCGCGGACGACCACGGCGACCTCGCGGAGGGGTTGCTGGCACTGCACCAGGCCACCGGGGACGCCCAGTGGCTCGAGGTGGCGGGCACGGTGCTGGACCTGGCACTGACCCACTTCGACGACGGACGGGGCGGGTTCCACGACACCGCCGACGACGCCGAGGAGCTGTTCACCCGCCCGCGCAGCGACGCGGACAACGCCGAGCCGTGTGGGCAGTCCTCGATCGCCCACGCCCTGCTGACCTGGTCG
>DASSPC010000202.1:0-4481 GCA_035699865.1 Oryzihumus sp.
GCGGCGCAGGGCGTGGCCGGCATGGAGAACCCCTACGAGCGGCTCAAGGAGCTGACCCGGGGTCGCCGGATCACCGGCGAGGACCTGCGCGAGTTCGTCCGCGGCCTGGGCCTGCCGGCCGACGTGGAGAAGCGCTTCCTCGAGCTGACCCCGGCGACCTACGTCGGCCTGGCCCCGCAGCTGGTCGACTACCTCGGCGAGTAGTCCTCCAGGCCGAGCAGCACCCACGCCTCGACCGGCTCGGCGCGGCCCTTGAGCTCCAGCGCGCCGAGCCGCTCGGTGACCGCACCGGGCAGCAGGTCGCGGGTGCCTGGGCCGATCGCGACGCCGCCCACCGGCGCCTTCCCCTCCAGCCGGGACGCCACGTTGACCGTGTCGCCGATGACGGTGTGGGTGCGGCCCCCGGAGGCGCCGAGCAGGCTCAGCGACACCTCGCCGCTGTTCACCCCGACCCGGAAGCGCGGCCAGCCCTCGTGCTCGGCGGCCACCCGGCCGGTGGCCTCCTGCAGGTCCAGCGCGGCCAGGGCGGCCCGCCGGGCGTGGTCGGGCTGGTCGCCGCGCTTGTTGAACGTCACCATCAGCGCGTCACCGATGATCCGGTCGATCTCCCCGCCGTGCCGGCGCACGATCGGCGGGATCGCCGCCTCGAAGTAGGCGTTGAGCATCGCGGTCACCTGCTGGGGGTCGTGCGCCTCGGAGAAGCTGGTGAACCCCTGCAGGTCGGCGAACAGGATGCTCATCTCCCGCGCGCCGGACCGGGTCTGGTCCAGGTACAGGTCGGCGTAGCGCTCCTCGTGCCACTGCACCCGCGCCCCCCAGGCGACCAGGGTGAACGCCAGGAGCATCAGCACGTGCCACTCCCACCAGCTCAGGTGCCAGCTCGGCGCGTAGACCACCGCGATGAGCGCCTCGGCGAGGAGCACGAACGCCGCCGCCATGGCCAGGAGCATCACCTTGCGCCGCGCGCGCCACAGGGCCAGGAAGCGGGCGGCCGCCACGGCATACAGGACGATGCCCAGCACAGCGGTGACGACGAGCAGCCCGGCCGCACGCTCGGGCGGCTGGTGCCCGTTCAGCGGCGGCAGCTGGGCCAGCGAGGCCACCGCCCACAGCCCCATCAGGACCAGCAGGCCGGCCCGCAGCCCGCGGGCCAGGCGCATGACGCGCACGCCCCGCTCACCCTCGAGGTCGGCGCTGGACCAGGCGGCGAACACCGCGCCGAGGGCCAGACCGACCGGGATGGCCACGACGAACCCGGCGTTGGGGTGGTCCAGGACCGCCCCGGGGGTGGCCAGCGCGTGCAGCCCGAGGAACCCGGCCGCGGCGAGGAAGGCCAGGGACACCATCATCACGCGGGCGTCGCCGCGGGCCAGGGCGGCCGCGCCGGTGCCGTAGGCGACCACCGCGCTGAGCAGGGCGGCGAGCAGGACGAGCCAGAAGTGGGAGGGGTGGTGCTCCCAGACGAGGTCCAGGCCGGGGCGGCGCAGCAGCAGGAGCAGCCCCGCCAGGGGCAGCGCCAGGGCCAGCCCCGTGCCGACCCGCCGGGCCGTCGGGCCCGACAGCCGGGGGCTCACCGGGACGTCGCGGACGCGGCCGCCCGCAAGCCGGCGAGGTACTCGTGCAGCTGGGACACCACAACCGACCCCTCCCCGACCGCGTTGGCGACCCGCTTGACCGACCCGGCCCGCACGTCACCGACCGCGAAGAAGCCCGGCAGGCTGGTCTCGTACGGCAGCGGCGGTCGCTCCAGCGGCCACGCACCGGCGGCGAGCGCGTCGGCGCCGCAGAGCACGAAGCCACGCCGGTCGCGGGCCACCTGCTCCGGCAGCCAGTCGGTGCGCGGCTCGGCGCCGATCATGACGAACAGCCCGTCGGCCCGGACCGTCTCGGCCTCGCCGCTGGTGAGGTCGGCGACCCGGACCTCCTGCAGCCAGCCGGCGCCGCCCCCGCCGACGACCTCGGCGTTGGTGCGCACCGTGATCCGCGCGCTGGCCTCGATCTCCCCGGACAGGTAGGTGGACATGCCCTCCGAGAGCGCCCCGGAGCGGACCACGAGGGTGACGTGCGCGGCATACCGCTGCAGGTGCAGGGCGGCCTGACCGGCGGAGTTGCCGCCGCCGACGACGACCGCGTGCAGCCCGGTCAGCCCGTGCGCCTCGGAGACGCTGGCGCCGTAGTAGACCCCGGCGCCGGTGAGCGCCTCGAGGTCGGGGATGCCGAGGCGGCGGTAGGACACCCCGCTGGCCAGGACCACGGTCGTGGCGGTCACGTCGCCGACACCGGTCAGGCTCGCGACGAACCCGCCGTCCACGGGGCGCACCGCGGTCACCTCACGGGTCAGCACGAACCGCGCGCCGAAGACCCACGCCTGCTGGTAGCCGCGCTGGGCCAGCTCGGCACCGCTGAGGCCCCGGGAGAAGCCCAGGTAGTTGCGGATCAGCGAGCTCGACCCGGCCTGGCCGCCGAGCGACTCGCGCTCGACGGTCAGCGCCCGCAGCCCCTCCGAGGCTCCGTAGACCGAGGCCGCCAGCCCGGCCGGCCCGGCGCCCACGACCAGCGCGTCGAACCGCCCCTCGTCCGGCTCGAGCGTGGTGCTGATCCCCCAGGCCTCGCAGATGTCGGCGTCGGTCGGGTCCTCCAGCACGGTCCCGCCGAGCGCGGGCATCCACACCACCGTCGGGCCGCTCTCGTCCTCGGCGGACTCGACCGCGATCCGGCGCAGCGTCGCGATGCCCTCCTCCGAGCCCCGCTCGAGGAAGGCGTGCGGGATGCCGTTGCGGGTCAGCAGGCTGCGCACGCCGTGGGCGCGCGGGTCGTGCCGGCCGGCCACGACGACGACCTCGCGCTCGGTGGTCACCGCCGAGCGCGACCACTCCTGCACGAACTCGGAGACCGTGCGCACGAACAGCTCGTCCGGGCTGGTCCAGGGCTTGAGCACGTAGTAGCTGATGTCGCCCAGCGCCATCGCCCGCAGGATCGCCTCGGCGGTGGGCCGGTGGGCCCAGGCACCCCACTCCACCAGCAGCGCGCGCCGGGCGTCGGGGTGCAGCACCCGGAGCCGGGCGAGCAGCTCGGCGCCGGAGAGCCCCGGCAGCCACTGGTCGGCCAGCACCACCGCCACCGGCTCGCCCCGGTCCAGGGCCCCCTCGAGCAGGCGCAGCGCGTCGGCGGAGGACAGCTCGCCGCGCACCCGGAAGTCCGCGCCGAACCGGCGCTGCAGGGCGGTCTCGATCCTCGACAGCGAGGCCGGGTCCGCGTCCACCGCCAGGATCAGGGGTCGGGTCATCGTGCCTCCCGGGCCGGCGGCGCCGGGCCGCCGGTTCGGGGTCAGGATGACACTGTGAGCCCCCGTGGGGGATCCCCCCTTTGTCGCAGCGCGTCCCGCCGCCGGAATACCCCTTGGGGGTATATCGTTGGACCAGGCGACACACCGGCACAGGAGGCGCCATGGCGGGCTACACCGGCACCAAGGACGACTACCTCAAGCGGCTGCGCCGCATCGAGGGACAGGTCCGCGGGGTCCACAAGATGGTGGAGAACGACACCTACTGCATCGACGTCCTGACCCAGGTCAGCGCCATCACCAAGGCGCTGCAGGCGGTCAGCCTCGGCCTGCTCGAGGACCACGTCGGGCACTGTGTCGTCGACGCCGCGCGGGAGTCCGACGAGGCGGCCGCGACCAAGGTCGCCGAGGCCTCCGCCGCCATCGCCCGACTCGTCCGCAGCTGAGGAGCCACCCATGAGCCAGACCACCACCATCACCGTCACCGGGATGACCTGCGGGCACTGCGCCCAGGCGGTCACCGAGGAGCTGTCCGCCGTGGCCGGCGTGACCGACGTGGCGGTCGACCTGCGCGCCGGCGCCGACTCGCCGGTGACCATCACCAGTGACGCCACCCTGGACCCGGCCGCCGTGCGCGCCGCCGTCGCGGAGGCGGGATACGCGGTCGCCACATGAGCACCTCCCACGACACCCGCCACGAGGTCGACCTGGCCATCGGGGGCATGACCTGCGCCTCCTGCTCGGCGCGCATCGAGCGCAAGCTCAACAAGCTCGAGGGCGTGGAGGCCAGCGTCAACCTCGCCACCGAGCGCGCGCACGTGCGGTATGCCGTGCCCCTCACCACGGCGGACCTCGTCGCGACGGTCGAGCAGACCGGCTACACCGCGCGGGTCCTGCAGCCCGAGGCTCCGGCCGGCCACGAGCACGCCGGCCACGACGTCCTCGACGCGCGGCAGCTGAGGGTGCGGACCCTGGTCTCCCTGGCCCTCGCGATACCGGTGGTGGTGCTGGGCATGGCCCCGCTGCCGGAGTCGCCGGTGTGGCCGTGGCTGGAGCTCGCCCTCGCGACGCCGATCGTGGCGTGGGCGGCCTGGCCCTTCCACCGGGCCGCGGCGGTCAACGCCCGGCACCGCTCCTCGACCATGGACACCCTGGTCTCCCTCGGCGTGCTCGCCGCCTACGGCTGGTCCCTGGTCGC
>DASSPC010000203.1:0-24120 GCA_035699865.1 Oryzihumus sp.
CCGACATGCCCCGCACGGCCGGAGAGGTCGTCTTCGCCATCGCCCGTTCGGTCGGCTGGGTGGCCCACGCCCTGGAGGAGTACGACGAGACCCCGCTGCGGTTCCGGGGGCACGGTCGCTACCGCGGTCCGCACCCACCGCAGCCGGTGCCGCGCGCCTGAGCCCCGGCCGTCGCGCTGCACTGCACTGACCCCCGTGCGAAAACCGGGCGAGCCGGGATCGTTGCGCCGGTAAACTGAAGCCACCGCCAACTCCTCCGACCGTGGTCGGACCATGGCGTCCTCCCGCTCCCCCACACCACTTCCCCGGGACCTCGCCATGCCTGTTGCCCTGCGCCGTCGCACGCCCGCGGCCGCCGAGACCACCCCCGGCCTGGAGATCGCCCGGATCGCGGTGCCGGTGAGCCTGGAGTTCGTCCTCAACCTGGTGCTCAACTTCGTCAACCAGGTCGTCGTCGGCACCCTGGGCGCCACGGCCATCGCCGCGGTCGGCTTTGCCAACAGCCTGGTGTTCATCCTCGTGCTCACCCTGGGCGCCCTCGGCGCCTCGGTGAGCATCCTGGTCGCCCGCGCGCACGGCGCGGAGCGCCGCCACGACATGAACACGACGGTGTCCACGGCCCTGGTCGTCGCCGCCGCCCTGGCCGCGCTGTGCTCCCTCGGCCCGCTCCTGCTCTCCCACGGCCTGCTCCGCGCGACCGGCGCCTCGGCGACCGTGGCCCACGCCGGTGCCGGCTACTTCCAGCTCATGGGCCTGGCCCTGGCCCCGGCCGTCCTGAGCATGCTGCTCAGCGGGGTCCTGCGCTCCACCGGCCACGCCCGCGCGCCGATGCTGGCCACCTCCGGCACCGTCGTGCTCAACGCCGCGATCGGCTACGCGCTGGTCACCGGCGCCGGTCCGCTGCCGCAGCTCGGCGTCGCCGGCGCCGGCGTGGCGACGCTGGTCACCAACCTGGTCAAGCTGGCCATCCTCACCGCCCAGGTGTATGCCGTGCACCGCGTCGTGCGCTGGGAGCCGCCGACCTTCCGCGGAGGCTGGCAGCCGGTGCTGCGGCCGCTGCTCGTCCTCGCCCTGCCGCTCGGGGTGACCGAGCTGTTCTGGACCGGCGGGACCTTCCTCTACAACGTCGTCTTCCAGAAGCTCGGCGACCGGGCCCTGGCCGCGGCGCAGATCGCCGCCGCGCTCGAGGGCGTCTTCATCGTCGGCAGCCTGGGACTCATGAGCGCCACGACCGCCCTGGTCGGCCGCTCCGTCGGGCAGGGCGACGCCGATGCGGCCCGCGCCTGGGTGCGCCGGATCAAGGCGGCGGGGATCCGCACCGGCATCGGCTTCGGGCTGCTCTTCGCGTGCTGCGCGTTCCTGCTGCAGCCGCTCTACGGCCACGCCGGGCCGCAGGTCCGCGCCGCCGCGGCGGTCGGCATCCTCATCAACGCCGCGTTCCAGGTGGTCAAGGTCCGCAACATGATCATCGGCGCCGGGGTGCTGCCCAGCGGTGACGACGCCCGGGGCGTGATCCTCGGCGACGCCGGTGGCGCGTTCCTCGTCGGCCTGCCGCTCGCCGTGCTGCTCGGCCTGCACTCCCCGCTGGGGATCGCCGGCGTCTTCCTCGCCCGGGTCGTGGAGGAGGTGGCCAAGCTCGTCATCTTCACGTGGCGGGAGCGCCGCCTCAACTGGTCCGGCCTGGCGGCCGGGGCACCCGGTCCGGTCCCCCCGGCCGCGCCGGTGGCGGACGCCGACGTGGTTGCCGCCCAGGAGGTCAGCGAGGTGGCCGAGCTGGTCACCCGCTGACCGGCCACCCCCGCCGTGGGGTCAACGACGCTGCCGCGCAAGCCGCACCAATCCGCTCGCCAGTGCGCCTACGAACCTCTGCCGTAATCGTCCGAGCGGCACCGACCGCGCGCGCCGAACGGAAGGGACTCCCGGTGACGGCACGTCCACACACCCCCACAGACCACCGGACGCTGCGGGCTTCCTCGTGGCACGCAGCTGGAGGGGCGCGATGAGGCCGACGTCGTCGCGCCCCTCCGTGGCGGTGGTGGGCGCCGGCGTGTCGGGCCTCACCGCGGCCTACCTGCTCAACCGGACCCACGACGTCACGCTGTTCGAGGCGCAGGACCGCCTCGGTGGCCACGCCCACACCCATGACGTCACCGCCAGTGACGGCAGCCGGCACGCCGTCGACACCGGGTTCATCGTCCACAACGACCGCACCTACCCGCTGCTGCGGCGCCTGTTCAGCGAGCTGGACGTGCCGGTGCGCCCCACCGAGATGAGCATGAGCATCCGGTGCGAGGGCTGCGGGCTGGAGTACGCCGGCGGCCGCGGCCTCAAGGGCATCCTCGCCCAGCGCGGCCGCATCCTGGACCCCACGTTCCTGCGCCTCCTGGGCCAGGTGAAGCGGTTCCACCGCCGGGCCAGCGCGTTCCTGGACACGAGCCCCGAAGGCGACCTCACGACATACGGGGAGTTCCTGCGGCGCGAGGGCTTCACGGAGTACTTCATCACCCACTACGCGGTGCCCGTCGTGTCCTGCGTGTGGTCCTCCGGCCAGGAGACCGCGCTGCTCTACCCCGCGCGCTACCTGTTCCGGTTCCTGGACCACCACGGCATGCTCAGCGTCACCGGCTCGCCGCAGTGGTACACCGTCGCCGGCGGGTCCCGCACCTACGTCGAGCGGATCGGCGCGCAGCTGCCCGCGGTGCGCGTCAGCGCCGGCGTGCGCGACCTGACCCGCTGGTCCACCGGCGTCACCGTGGTCGACACCACCGGCGAGCGGCACGGGTTCGACAAGGTCGTCATCGCCACCCACGCCGACGAGGCCCTGGCGATGCTCACCGACCCGACCGACGACGAGGTCAGCACGCTCAAGGCGTTCGGCTACTCCCGCAACGAGACCGTCCTGCACACCGACGCCTCGATCCTCCCGGCGGCAGGCCAGGCCCGGGCCTCGTGGAACTACCTCATGACCTCGTGCACCGACCTGCACGACTCCACCGTGGTGACCTACTGGATGAACCGGCTGCAGGGGCACACCTCCCCGGACCAGCACCTGGTCACGCTCAACGCGCGCGAGCGCATCGACCCGTCGAGAATCCTGGCCGTGATGGACTACGAGCACCCCATCTACACCCCCGAGGCGGTGGCGGCCCAGGGCTCGCTCGCGGGCCTCGCCAGCGACACCACCGTCTACGCCGGCGCCTACCACGGCTGGGGCTTCCACGAGGACGGCTGCCGCTCGGGGGTGGAGGCGGCGCGGCACTTCGGGGTCGACTGGTGACCCCGGCACTGCCCGCGCTGCCGGCGCTGGTCGAGGGCTTCGTCTCGCACTCGCGCAAGGGCCCGGTGCGCCACGGGTTCCGGCACGGGGTCTACCAGTGGCTGGTCGACCTGGACGACCTGCCCCGTATGCCGCGCTGGTTGCGCCCGTTCGCCTCGTTCCGTTCCGCCGACCACCTCGGCGACCCGTCACGCAGCATCAAGGACAACGTCGTCGCCCTCGCCGCCGGGGAGGGCGTGGACCTGACCGGCGGGCGGGTGCTCATGCTCGCCAACGCCCGGGTTCTCGGCCACGTCTTCGACCCGCTGTCGGTGCACTGGTGCCTGGACGCCTCCGGCGACCTGGCCTGCGTCGTCGCCGAGGTGCACAACACCTACGGCGAGCGCCACGCCTACCTGCTGCGCCCGGACGGTGGCGGGACCGCGTGGACCGACAAGGAGCTCTACGTGTCCCCGTTCTACGACGTGTCCGGCCGCTACCAGCTCACGTTCACCCTGACCCCGGACCAGGTGGCCACCACCGTCGTGCTCCATCGCGACGACCAGGTCACCTTCGGCGCCACGTTCCGCGGCACCCCGCGGCCGGCCACGTCCCGCCGGCTGGTGGGCCAGGTGCTGCGCCGGCCCCTGATGCCCCAGCAGGTCACCGCCCTGATCCGGGTGCACGGGGTCTGGCTGTGGCTGCGCCGACTGCCCGTTGCCCCCCGACCGCGCCACCGCGCGCAGGAAGGTGTCTGAGATGACCGCCGTCGCCCCCACGTCCCTGCGCTGGCCGGCGCTGGAGACCGTGCCCACCGCTCCGGTCCACGCCCGCGTCGCCCGCGTCCTGTTCGAGCGCGCCGTCGGCCTCGTGCCGGTCCGTGCCAGCTACCCCGACGGCCGGGTCGTCGGTGGTGGCGGGGCCGGCTCGCCCGTCTTCGAGCTGGTGAACCCGGAGGCGTTCTTCGCCCGGATCGGCAAGGACTCCAAGATCGGCTTCGGCGAGTCGTTCATGGCCGGCGACTGGCGGCCCGGCCCGGGCACCGACCTGGCCGACCTGCTCGCGCCGTTCGCGGCCAAGCTGAGCCAGCTCATCCCCGAGTGGCTGCAGCGGTTCCGCAGCATCGTCGACGAGCGACTGCCGCACCACGAGGAGAACACCCTCGAGGGCTCGCGGGAGAACATCCACCGGCACTACGACCTGAGCAACGACCTGTTCGCGGCGTTCCTCGACCCGACGATGAGCTACTCCTCGGCGTGGTTCGAGGACGGCGACGACCTCGAGACCGCCCAGCTGCGCAAGATCGACGGCATGCTCGACTACGCCGGGGTCGGCGAGGGCACCAGGGTCCTGGAGATCGGCACCGGCTGGGGAGCCTTGGCCATGCGCGCCGCCCAGCGCGGCGCCCGGGTGCTGACCATCACCTTGTCGGAGGAGCAGGCCGAGCTCGCCCGCGAGCGCATCGCCGCCGCCGGGATGACCGAGCGGGTCGAGGTGCGCCTGCAGGACTACCGCGAGGTGCAGGGCCAGTTCGACGCCATCGTCAGCGTCGAGATGATCGAGGCCGTCGGTGAGAAGTACTGGCCGACCTACTTCTCCACGATCGACCGCCTGCTGGCCCCCGGCGGCCGGGTCGCGATCCAGTCGATCACCATGGCGCACGAGCGGATGCGGGCCACGCGGCGCAGCTACTCCTGGATCCAGAAGTACATCTTCCCCGGTGGGATCATCCCGTCCCTGCAGGCGATCGACGAGACCCTGGCACGGCACACCAGCCTGCGGGTCGCGCAGCGCCGCGAGCTCGGATGGCACTACGCCGAGACCCTGAAGCAGTGGCGCAGCCGGTTCCTCGCCGAGTGGGACCACATCCGCACCCTCGGCTTCGACGACACGTTCCGCTCGATGTGGGAGTTCTACCTGGCCTACTGCGAGGCTGGCTTCCGCACCGGCTACCTGGGCGTCAGCCAGCTGCAGATGGTCCGCCCGTAGTGGACCTCGAGGACCGGGTGGCCTGGGTCGTCGGCGCGTCCAGCGGCATCGGCGCGGCCGTGGCCCGCGAGCTCGCCGCCCGGGGTGCCCGGGTGGCCGTCTCGGCCCGGCGTGCCGACCGGCTGGCCACCGTGGCCGAGGGACGCATGCTCGTGGCGCCCGCGGACGTCACCGACCGGGCCCAGGTCCATGCCGCCGCGGCACGGGTCGAGGCCGAGCTCGGGCCTCCTGACCTGGTGGTGCTGTGCGCCGGGCACTGGCAGCAGATGCCGGCCGGCACGTGGGACGCCGACTCCTTCGAGCGCCACCTCCAGGTCAACCTCGTCGGCATGAGCAACGGCATCGACGCGGTGCTCCCCGGCATGGTCGCCCGCGGCCGCGGCGTCATCGCCGGCGTCGCGTCGGTGGCCGGCTACCGGGGCCTGTCGGGGGCCGAGGCCTACGGCGCCACGAAGGCCGCCCAGGTCAACCTGCTGGAGTCGCTGCGGCTGTCAGTGCGCCGCAGCGGGGTGCACGTTTCCACGATCTGCCCGGGCTTCGTGCGCACCGGGATGACCGAGGTCAACGAGTTCCCCATGCCGTTCATGGTCGAGCCGGACGAGGCGGCCCGGACGATCTGCGACGGGCTGGAGCGCGACCGGACCGAGATCGTCTTTCCCACCCGGATGGCCGTGCTGATGCGGCTGGCGCGGTGCGTGCCGGCCGGCGCCTGGTCCCGGCTCCTGGCCAGCCGCCGCTAGCTGCCGGTCTCGCGCCAGGCCTGGTGCAGCAGCTGGGCGAAGACCTCCACCGGCTGGGCCCCCGACAGCGCCACCGACCGGTTCGCGACGACGAACGGCACCGTGGTGATGCCCAGCTCGCGGGCCGCGGCCTCGTCGGCGCGCACGTCCTCGGCGTAGTCGTCGGAGGCGAGCACGGCCGCCAGCACGTGCTCGTCGAGCCCGGCCTCGGCCCCCAGGCGCTGCAGCGTGGAGATGTCGTCGAGGACCTTGCCCTCCTCGAAGTGGGCGGCGAACAGACGCTCCTTGACCGCGGACTGCAGGGCCGGTCCGCCCTGGGCCAGGCCCATGTGCACCATCCGGTGCGCGTCGAAGGTGTTGGTCCACACAGCCCGGTCGAAGTCCATCCGCAGGCCCTCCTCACCGGCGGCGCGGGCGACCCGGGCGCTCATGGCCCGGCCCGCCTCCGGACCCCCGCCGTAGCGATGCCCGAGGTAGTCGTAGACGGAGACGCCCTCGCCGACCGGGGTGCGCGGGTCGAGCTCGTAGGAGCGGTAGCGCACCTCGACCAGCGCCGGCCGCTCGAACGCGGCGATCGCGTGCTCGAGGCGGCGCTTGCCCAGGTAGCACCAGGGGCAGACCACGTCGGACCAGACCTCGAGGAGGATGCCCGGCGTCCGATCCGTCGCCGTGGGCGTTGCGGCTTCCGTGCGCGTGGTGCTCATGCCCCCAGTGTCCCAAAGACCCGGCAACGCCGCAGGCCCCGAACCCGTGCTGGGTTCGGGGCCTGCGGCATCACATCCAGGCTGTGGGCCCGCGATCAGGAGAAGCGGCCGTAGGTGATGCTGCTGTCGTTCCAGATCGGGCGCTTGCTCACGACGGCACCGCTGTGCGGGGCGTCCCACATCATGCCGCCGCCGGCGTAGATGCCGACGTGGTGGGCGGGGTTGCCGAAGAAGACCAGGTCACCCGGCTGCGGGTTGCTCACGCGGGTGGCAGCCATGCGCTGCTCCTCGGCCGTGCGCGGCAGCGAGATGCCGATCTTGCTGAAGACGTACTGGGTGAAGCCGGAGCAGTCGAAGCCGGACGGCGTGGTGCCACCCCACTCGTAGGGGACACCGGCGTACATCGCGGCGATCCCGAGCACGCCGGCGGCCGGCGAGGGCAGGTTGATCGCCATGCGGTCGGTGCTGCGGCTGACCGTCTCGACGGCGCGGTGCACCGGAGCGGCGGCCTTGGGGGCGGTGGCGTTGAAGCCGACGTCACCGAAGGACGGCGCAACCGGGGTGGCGGCCGTGCTCGGAGCCGAGACCGCGACCGTGCCGGGGGCGTTGGTGGGAGTGGCCGCCTCGGGAGCGTGCGTGGCCGGCGCGGCCGAGGCGGGCATGCTGAAGGAGGCCACCAGACCACCGGAGACCGCGAGGACCGCGGACGCCTTGGCAGCGGGCTGGCCGGAGCGGCCAAGAACAGACGTCAGGGCAGTGGTGGTCGTCTGGCGACCTGCGCCGCGGTGGCGCCCGGCATGGTGCTTCGACACGATGAACAGACCTCTCCAGTGCCTACGAGGTGAGCTGTCGGGTTCGGGTGGGAGGTATGCACCCGGCCCTGAGGCAGCCATCCGACCTGGGTCGGCCAGCCGCCTGAGGGCTTCACCCCAAGGAGCGTCTCCCGACGCCCCGCAAGTGGGTCCCCCGCTCCTGCCAAACGGTGTGTGAACTCATCTCGAACGTGGCGGCAGGATTCGGCATGCCACATCAAGAGCTTCCTCCAGGGGGAGAGCAAGCGATGTCACCGTACACAGACCAAAGTCCCTTGTCACATCGAGATCACGGGCGTGTCGGGACCATGCCGGCGTTGTCGGCGACGTCGCAGGTCAGCGGCCCGAAAGCCCGCCGGGATGGGGACGAAATCGGGCAAAGTCACCCGCCCCGGAGTCGGGCGTGTCGCCCCGCCGGCGCTCGGCCCGGTCCGGTCACCAGCCACCGAAGGCCTCGCCGGGAGGCCCGGCACCAGGCCCCGCAGCGGGCCGGCACCAGGCCCGGCACCAGGCCCGGCAGCGGGCCGGCAGCAGGCCCGGCGAGGCGCCGGGCGGGTCAGCCGGCAGCCGCGAAGACGTGCGCTGCCGTGCTCTCCGGCAGCGACACCCCGGCCGCGTCCTCCGCACCGTCGCGCACCACGATCACGCGGCCGGCCTCGCGCCGGATCCGGACCCGTCGACCCGGCAGCAGCCCGGCCACGGTGAGCAGGCTCAGCGCCTCGTGGTCCACCTGGACCGGCTCGCCGATCCGGCGCACGGTCACCACGCTGGCCTCGTCCCCGGCGAGGACGGCCAGGCTGCTCACGCCCAGCCGGAAGTCCTCCCCGGCCTCCTCACCCAGCTCGTCCAGACCCGGGATCGGGTTGCCGTAGGGCGACTCGCGATGCTCGCCGATGAGCTGCAGGATCTTGCGCTCGACGCGCTCGCTCATGACGTGCTCCCAGCGGCAGGCCTCGTCGTGGACGTACTCCCACTCCAGGCCGATGACGTCGACGAGCAGCCGCTCGGCCAGCCGGTGCTTGCGCATGACCCGCGTGGCGATCCGGCGGCCCTCTTCGGACAGCTCGAGGTGACGGTCGCCGGCCAGGCTCAGCAGCCCGTCGCGCTCCATCCGGGCGACGGTCTGGCTCACCGTGGGGCCGGAGTGACCGAGCCGCTCCGCGATGCGGGCACGCAGCGGCGGGATGCCCTCCTCCTCCAGCTCGTAGATCGTCCGGAGGTACATCTCGGTGGTGTCGATCAGATCCGTCACAGCGCATAGCCTCTCATTTGTGCCCGACACCGTGCTCTGGCTTCGCCGTGACCTGCGCCTGGGTGACCTGCCCGCCCTCGGGGCCGCCCACGCGGCCGCGGACGGCTCGTCCGTCCTGCCGCTGTTCGTGCTCGACCGGCGGCTGTGGGACGGAGCCGGCGCCGTGCGTCGCGCCTGGTTGAACGCCTCCTTGCGCGCCCTCGATTCCCGGTATGACGGAGCCCTGGTCGTGCGCATCGGTGACCCCGCGCAGGTGGTCCCCCAGGTGGCCCGCGAAGTGGGCGCCGCCAGCGTGCACGTCAGCGCCGAGAGCACCCCGTTCGGGCGGCGCCGCGACGAGGCCGTGCGCCGCGCGCTGCGCGGGCAGGACTGCACGCTGGAGGCGACCGGCACGGCATACGCGGTGGGCCCGGGGACGCTGACGACCGGCGGCGGCACGCCCTACCAGGTGTTCACCCCCTTCTCGCGCGCCTGGCGCGCCCACGGCTGGCCGCAGCCGGCCCCGGCGCCCCGGCACCTGCGCTGGGTGCGGCGGGTGGAGTCGCAGGACCTGCCGGCGCTCGAGGGCGAGGTCCCGGACCTGCCGGCGGCCGGGGAGGAGGCGGCCCTGGAGCGCTGGCACGCGTTCCTCGAGGACGGCCTGGCCGACTACGCCGACACCCGCGACCGCCCGGACCTGGCTGGCACCTCCGGGTTGTCCGCCCACCTGAAGTTCGGCGAGGTCCACCCGCGCACGCTGCTCGCCGACGTGGCGGCCCACCCCGACCACCGCAAGGCCGGGCCGCAGACGTTCGTCACCGAGCTGGGGTGGCGCGAGTTCTACGCCGACGTGCTGTGGCACCGCCCCGACTCGGCGTGGGCCGACCTCAAGCCGGCACTGAAGGGGATGGCCTACGACGAGCCGGGCGAGGGGTTCGAGGCGTGGACGGCGGGGCGCACCGGCTACCCCATGGTCGACGCGGGGATGCGCCAGCTGCTCGCGGAGGGATGGATGCACAACCGCGTCCGGATGATCGTGGCCAGCTTCCTGGTCAAGGACCTGCACGTGTGGTGGCCGCACGGCGCCCGCCACTTCATGGCGCACCTGCGCGACGGCGACATCGCCTCCAACTCCCACGGCTGGCAGTGGGCGGCCGGCACCGGCACCGACGCCTCGCCGTACTTCCGCGTGTTCAACCCGGTGACCCAGGGCCGCAAGTTCGACCCCGACGGCGACTACGTGCGCCGCTACGTGCCCGAGCTGGCGCACGTCGGCGGCGGTGCGGTGCACGAGCCGTGGAAGGTCGACGGCGCCTACGGCCACGGCTACCCCGAGCCGATCCTCGACCACGCCGAGGCCCGGGAGGAGGCCCTGCGCCGCTACGAGGCGGTCAGGGGCTAGCGTGCCGGGCGTGAGCGAGTCCTTCGTCGTCCCCGCCCGGTTCTGCGGCCCGCCGAGGTCCGGCAACGGCGGCTGGGTCAGCGGCCACCTGGCCCAGCTCGTCGAGGGCGAGGAGGGGCAGGGCGCCGGCGCCGTCACGGTGCGCCTGCGCACGCCCCCGCCACTGGACACCGAGATGGACGTGACCCGCGCCGACGACGGCACGGTGGAGCTCTGGGACGGCCAGACCCTGGTGGCCCAGGCCATCTCGGCCGAGCCGCTGGACACCGCCGGGACGCCCACGCCGGTGCCGTTCGCCGACGCCGAGGCGGTCGGCCCGTCGTACGAAGGCCTGGCCGAGCACCCCTTCCCCGCCTGCTTCACGTGCGGCACCGACCGCGACCCGGCCGACGCCCTGTGCCTGCACACCGGCCGACTGCCGGGCCACGAGACGCTGCGTGCTGCCGCGTGGCGCCCGGTCGAGGTGACCCCGGAGATCGTCTGGGCGGCACTGGACTGCCCCGGCGCATGGGCCTCGGGCATCGCCGGCCGCGCCATGGTGCTCGGCACGATGACGGCACAGGTGCACGACCTGCCGGCCCTGGGCGAGGAGTGCGTCGTGATGGCCTGGCCTCGCGGCGAGCAGGGCCGCAAGTTCCTCTCCGGCACCGCCCTGTATGCCGCGGACGGCCGCCTGCTCGCGCAGGCCGAGGCCGTGTGGATCGCCATCGACCCCGCCGCCGTGCGTCCCGCCTGAGCCCGGGGCAACCACCCGCCAAGGGACCCGCCCAGACCTCGCCGAGGCGGACAGGCGACTGACCCCGCCGAACTGGACGTTGCTGCCCCTTCGCTGCGACTGAAGGGGCACCAACGTCCAGTTCGGGGATGAGAACGGGCGCGGGGGCCGCGCGGTGGACGTGGCGCAGGCCACAGAAGAACGGACATCCCGGGGGAAATATCCTCAAGTCGTTGACCGTTCAACCGTTCATGACGACCTACCCCGAGACCCAGGCCGACCTCGAGCAGTTCGAGGCCGAGTTCGCCGACCAGCTCCAGCTCTCCACCGAGGCTCAGGACCTGCTGTTCCGCGAGGCCCGCACCGCCAACACGTTCACCGACGAGCCGGTGTCCGAGGAGCAGGTGCGCGCCATCTACGAGCTGGTCAAGTGGGCGCCGACGTCCATGAACAACCAGCCGCTGCGCATCGTGCTGGTCCGCAGCGACGAGGCCCGGGCCAGGCTCGTCGACCTCATGGCCGAGGGCAACAAGCCCAAGACGCAAGCCGCCCCGCTGGTCGCCATCCTCGCCGCAGACAACGAGTTCCACGAGGAGCTGCCCAAGGTCTTCCCGCACTTCCCCGCGGCCAAGGACATGTTCGGCGGCAACGAGGCGATGCGCCTGCGCACCGCCGAGCTCAACGCCACCCTGCAGATCGCCTACTTCATCCTCGGCGTCCGCGCCGCCGGCCTGGCCGCCGGCCCGATGACCGGCTTCGACGCCGACGCCGTGACCCGCGAGTTCTTCCCGGACGGCGAGCACCGCGCCCTCGCCGTGGTCAACATCGGCAAGCCGGGCCCCGACGCCTGGTTCCCGCGCAGCCCCCGCCTGGACTTCGACGAGGTCGTCACCACCGTCTGAGGCGTCGCGGCGATAAGCCATTGCGCGCTGACGGACACCGATTTACCGTCGTGTGCACACGAGAAGGGAGGTGGTCCGTTAGTGAGTATTCACAGGACGCGTGAGGTGGCTGAGCGCTAGCCCAGCCCGTTCCCTGGCCCCCCTCGGGTGCGCCAGCCGTGGACGGCAAGGGTGACCGCCATCCCAAGCAGTCACCGCAGCCCGTGAGGATGCGCGACTCGTCCATCGCGCCCCGGACCGCAAGGCCCGGACCTCACGGGCTGTCCCATGCATGGAGCCGGCCTGCTGCGAGCAGGCCGGCTCCATTGCTTGCGGGACGGGTCAGCGCGGCAGCGCCGCCGCCTCCCGGGCCAGCTGCTCGACCCGGCCCCAGTCCCCCGTCGCCACGGCGTCCTTGGGGGTCAGCCACGACCCGCCGACGCAGCCGACGTTGGGCAGCGCGAGGTAGTCGGCCGCGTTGGCCGTCGTGATGCCCCCGGTGGGGCAGAACCGCAGGTGCGGCAGCGGGCCGGAGACGGCCTTGAGGAACTCCACGCCGCCGCTGGCCTCGGCGGGGAAGAACTTCATCGCGCCGAGGTCGTGCTCGGCCAGGGTCATCATCTCGGTGAGGGTGGCCGCACCGGCGAGCAGCGGCATACCGCTGTTGAGCGCGGCGGACAGCAGGCCGGCGGGCGACCCGGGGGTGACCAGGAACTGCGCTCCGGCCCGCTGCACGGCGTGGACCTGCGCCGGGGAGGTCACCGTGCCCGCGCCGGTGACCATGCCGGGCACCTCGGCGGCCACGCGCTCGATCGCGGCCAGGCCGGCGGCGGTGCGCAGGGTGATCTCGATGATCCCCACGCCACCGCGCAGCAGCGCCTGCGCCAGCGGCACCGCCTGATCGACGTCGTCCACGACGACGACCGGTATGACGGGGCTGACGGCGAGCAGCTCGGCCGCGGTCCGGGGGCGGTTGGTCTCGGCGACGGTCGTCATGAGGTGCTCTCCTGCAGGTGGTGGTCGGGCGTGGTGACAGTGTCCACCGCGCCGAAGACGTGGGCGCCCTGGTCGGCCCGGCCGACGAGGTGGCGCAGGCCGGCGAACAGCTCGCGGCCGGTGCCGAAGGTCTCGCCGCCCGCCGTGGTGACCGGCTCCCGGTCCGCCCACTCCTGCTCGTCGACGAGGACGTCGAGGGTGCCGCGGTCGGCGTCCAGCCGGACCACGTCGCCGTCGCGCAGCCGGGCGATGGGACCGCCGTGGACCGCCTCCGGCGTCACGTGGATCGCCGCCGGGATCGCCCCGGAGGCACCGGACATGCGCCCGTCGGTGACCAGCGCCACCTGGAAGCCGCGCTTCTGCAGTACGCCCAGGGACGGGGTCAGCGCGTGCAGCTCGGGCATGCCGTTGGCCGAGGGGCCCTGGTCGCGGATGACCACGACGACGTCCCGGTCGAGCTCGCGCCGGGAGAAGGCGGTGAGGAAGCCGACCTGGTCGGTGAAGACCCGCACCGGCGCCTCGATGAGGCGGTGCTCGGCGGCGACCGCCGAGACCTTGATGACGGCGTGGCCGAGGCTGCCGCTGAGCACCCGCAGCCCGCCGTCCGGGGCGAAGGGGTCGCTCGCCGGGCGCAGCACGTCCAGGTCGGTGCTCACCGCGGCCGGCTCGCGCCAGGTGAGCACGCCGTCCTCGAGGGCCGGCATCCGGCGGTAGCGGTCCAGGCCTGGGCCGGCGAGGGTCAGCACGTCCCCGTGCAGCAGCCCGGCGTCGAGCAGGGTGCCAACGAGGAACGCGGTGCCGCCGGCGGCGTGGAAGTGGTTCACGTCCGCCGTGCCGTTGGGGTACATCCGGGCGCACAGCGGCACGACCCGGGACAGGTCATCGAAGTCCTCCCACGTGAGCTGGACGCCGGCCGCGGCGGCCATGGCGACGAGGTGCATCGTGTGGTTGGTGGAGCCACCGGTGGCGAGCAGCGCGACGACGCCGTTGACGACGACCCTCTCGTCCACGACGTGGCCGATGCCGTAGGACTGGTCGCTGGACGCGATCTCGGCGACCCGGCGCGTGGCCTCGGCGGTGAGCGCCTCACGCAGCGGGTCGTCCGGCGCGACGAAGGCGGCGCCGGGCAGGTGCAGGCCCATGACGTCCATGAGCAGCTGGTTGGAGTTGGCGGTGCCGTAGAAGGTGCACGTGCCGGGCGAGTGGTAGGACGCGGTCTCGGCGGCGAGCAGCTCCTCGCGGCCGACCTCGCCGGCTGCGTGGGCCCGGCGCACGGAGGCCTTGTCGGCGTTCGGCAAGCCGCTGCTCATCGGGCCGGCGGCCACCATCGCCACCGGCAGGTGGCCGAAGGCGAGGGCGCCGGCGACCAGGCCGGGCACGATCTTGTCGCAGACCCCGAGCATCAGGGCGCCGTCGAACACGTCGTGGGAGAGCGCGATCGCCGTCGACATGGCGATGACGTCCCGGCTGAACAGGCTCAGCTCCATGCCGTCGCGGCCCTGCGTGATCCCGTCGCACATCGCGGGTACGCCACCGGCGACCCGGGCGACCGCGCCGAGGCTGCGGGCGGCGTCCTTGACCTGCTGCGGGTAGTGCTCGAACGGCGCGTGCGCCGAGAGCATGTCGTTGTAGGAGGTGACGATGCCGAGGCTGACGGCGCTCTCCCCGGACAGGGCGGCACGGTCCGAGCCCCCGCAGGCGGCGACGGCGTGGGCCAGGTTGCTGCAGCCGAGGTCGGCGCGGGTCAGGCGCCCACCACGCTCGGCGGCGGCGTGCTGGATGCGCGAGAGGTAGTCACGGCGGGTCTGCCGGCTGCGCTCACGGATCCGCTCGGTGACGTCGGCGACGACGCGGTGCACGGCAGGGGTGTGGGGACGGCTGGGCATGGTTCTCCTCGCAGGTCGCGGCGGCCCCGGAGGGCTGGCGGCGAACGGCGACGGTGGCGCCCGCATGTGACGGCGTTCACGCTAGAGCACGGTCCGGGGTTACCGGCAAGTACGCCCCGCCACGTCCCGCGATCCGGACCGGTTGCCTCAGGGCTGGCGGCGCTCCACCCGCCATGCGGACGGGTCGTCGAGGTCGCCCTCGCCGGCACGGACGAAGACCAGCCGGTCGTGCAGCCGGTCGCGCCGGCCGGCCCAGAACTCCACCTCGTCACAGGTGATGCGGTAGCCGCCCCAGAACGGCGGCACCGGCACGTCGTCGGCTCCGCCGCGGTCCGGCCACTGCGCCGCGTATCGCGCGTAGGCGGCTTCCAGCCCCTCCCGGCCCTCGATGACCTCCGACTGGCGCGACGCCCACGCGCTGACCCGTGACCCCCACGGGCGGTGGCCGAAGTAGTCGCGCACCTGCTCCTCGGGCAGGCGGTGGGCCGTGCCCCGGAAGCGGACCGCGCGATACATGGCCGGCCAGGTGAGGGAGGCGGCGATGCCGGCGTTGCCGGCGAGCTGCCGACCCTTGGCCGACTCCAGGTTGGTGACGAAGCCCGGGCCGCTGGGGTCGAAGAAGCGCATGAGGACGGTCCGCACGTCGGGGCGGCCGTCGGCGTCGACGGTGGCCACCGACATCGCGGTCGGCTCGGGCACGTCGCGCTCGGTGGCGGCCCGCTCGCGCGCAGCCTCCAGCCAGACGCTGGCCTGTCGCCACGGGGTGGCGGCGAGGTGCTCCTCGAGCAGCCCCTCACCGAGGTAGTCGTGGCGGTCCGCAGGCGTCATGGGTCGAAGGCTAACGACCCTCGAGCACGGTGAGGCCGAGCTGGGCCGCGAAGGCGGGGGCGAGGTCGTAGAGCTGGGACTGGGCGATCGTCGCGCCGGCCAGGCTGGTCACACCCTTGGGCGCCCGCAGGTCGGCACCGCTGAGGTCGACCCGCTCCAGCCGGGCACGGGAGAAGTCGGGCTCGACCAGCTGGCACCCGTCAAAGCTGACGTCGACCAGGGTGGCCTCGGCGAAGTCGACCTCGCGCAGGACGCAACCCTCGAAGCGCACGTCCTGCAGGGTCGCCCCGCGCAGGTTGAGGTAGTCGACCTTGCCACCGCGCACCGCGACCCGGCGCAGGTCGGCGCCGAACGCCTGGACCGCCGCCAGGCGCGGGTCGCTGACCACGACGTCGAGCCACGAGGTCTCGGCCAGGTCCGGCGCCACCCCCTGCAGGTCGGCGAGGACGCAGTCGGCGAAGCGGGCCCCGCGCAGCCGGGTCTCGTCCAGGCGGCAGGCGTAGACCCCGCACTCGAGGAACCGCGCGTCGCGGCCGTCCTGGCCGGACAGGTCGAGGTCGCGCAGCTCGAGGGCGTCGTACTCCCCCGCCTGCTCCAGGCCGGCGTCGCCGAAGGGCTCGAGGTCGGGCAGGTCGACCTCGAGGCGACGGGGTGGCCGGGGGGCTCGTGCCATGGCGGACTCCTTGTGCGGGGAAGGGCGAACGGTGGCCTCCACTCGGACCGCACCGTTCGCTCGACACGGGACACGGTGCAGAATGGCAGGCGCCCCCGACACCGCGGTCGGGTGCAGGGACGGAGTGCTTTGATGACCGACAGCGACTTCAAGCCCGGACTCGAGGGTGTCATCGCGTTCGAGACCGAGATCGCCGAGCCCGACAAGGAAGGCGGCGCACTGCGCTACCGAGGGGTCGACATCAACGACCTCGTCGGCAAGGTGTCGTTCGGCAACGTGTGGGGGCTGCTGGTCGACAACAAGTTCAACCCGGGCCTGCCACCGGCGGAGCCCTTCCCGCTGCCGGTGCACACCGGCGACGTGCGCGTCGACGTGCAGAGCGCGCTGGCCCAGCTCGCCCCCGTGTGGGGCTTCCGCCCGCTGCTCGACATCGACCCGGCGCAGGCCCGTGACGACCTCGCGCGCGCCTCCGTCATGGCGCTGTCCTTCATCGCGCAGTCGGCCCGCGGGCAGGACCGCCCGATGGTCCCCCAGCGCGAGGTGGACAAGGCCCACACCATCGTCGAGCGCTTCATGATCCGCTGGCGCGGCGAGCCCGACCCGCGCCACGTCGAGGCGGTCGACGCCTACTGGGTCTCCGCGGCCGAGCACGGCATGAACGCCTCCACCTTCACCTCCCGCGTCATCGCCTCCACCGGCGCCGACGTCGCCGCCTGCCTGTCCGGCGCGGTCGGGGCGATGAGCGGCCCGCTGCACGGCGGCGCACCCTCCCGCGTGCTGCACATGATCGAGGGCGTGGAGTCCTCCGGCGACGCCACGGCCTACGTCAAGGACGTGCTCGACAAGGGCGAGCGCCTCATGGGCTTCGGACACCGCGTCTACCGCGCGGAGGACCCCCGTGCGCGCGTGCTCCGCGCGACGTGCGAGCGTCTCGGCGCCCCGCGCTTCGAGGTCGCCGCGGCGCTGGAGAAGGCCGCCCTGGACGAGCTGCACGCCCGCCGGCCCGACCGGGTGCTGGCGACCAACGTGGAGTTCTGGGCCGCGGTGCTGCTCGACTTCGCGCAGGTGCCGGCGTCGATGTTCACGCCGATGTTCACCTGCGCCCGCACCGCCGGCTGGTCGGCGCACGTGCTGGAGCAGAAGCGCACCGGGCGCCTCATCCGGCCGTCGGCGCGCTACGTGGGCGAGGGCCCGCGTCCCGCCGAGGACGTCGCCGGCTGGGACGCGCAGGTCGCACCGGGTCACGCCGGCTGAGACCTGCGTCCCACCGGGCGGACCATCGCGTCCACGGGCTGGACGGTTTGCTTGAATGGGTGACACCTGACAACGGCGTCAGAACTGCCGCAACCCGCCTCTGACCCGAAGGACGTCCTGTGACCGACGCCGCCATCACCATCCCCGCCGAGCTGCTGCCCCAGGACGGCCGCTTCGGCTCCGGCCCGAGCAAGGTCCGCCCCGAGCAGGTCGACTACCTCGCCTCGCTCGGGCGCACCGTGCTGGGCACCTCCCACCGCCAGGCCCCGGTGAAGAACCTCGTCGGGGAGGTCCGCGAGGGGCTGCGCGAGCTGTTCTCGCTGCCCGAGGGCTACGAGATCATCCTCGGCAACGGTGGCTCCACGGCGTTCTGGGACATCGCCGCGTTCGGCCTGGTGCGCGAGCGCGCCCAGCACCTGGCGTTCGGCGAGTTCTCCAGCAAGTTCGCGACCGTGACCGACAAGGCGCCCTTCCTGGGCAGCTCGAGCGTCATCAAGGCCGAGCCCGGCACCCTGGCCGCGCCGGTCGCCGAGGCCGGGATCGACGTCTACGCGTGGCCGCACAACGAGACCTCGACGGGCGTCATGGCGCCGGTCCAGCGCGTCGCCGGCGCCGACGACGGCGCACTGGTGCTCGTCGACGCGACCTCCGGTGCCGGCGGCCTGCCGGTCGACATCACCCAGAGCGACGTCTACTACTTCGGCCCGCAGAAGTGCTTCGCGGCCGACGGTGGGCTCTGGCTGGCCGCGTTCTCCCCGGCCGCGCTGGCCCGGGTCGACGAGATCGCCGCCACCGGCCGCTGGGTGCCGGACTTCTTCAGCCTGCCCACCGCGATCGACAACTCCCGCAAGAACCAGACCTACAACACCCCGGCCGTCGGCACCCTCGCCCTGCTCGCCGAGCAGCTGCGCTGGATCAACGGCAACGGCGGCCTGGACTGGGCGGTCAAGCGCACCGCCGACAGCTCCTCGCGGCTGTACTCCTGGGCCGAGGAGACGGCATACACCTCGCCGTTCGTCGCGGACCCGGCCGCGCGCTCCCAGGTCGTGGGCACCATCGACTTCGCCGACGAGGTCGACGCCGCAGCGGTCGCCAAGGTGCTGCGCGCCAACGGCGTGGTCGACGTCGAGCCCTACCGCAAGCTGGGCCGCAACCAGCTGCGGGTCGCGATGTTCCCCGCGGTCGACCCCGAGGACGTCTCGGCGCTGATCGCCTGCGTCGAGCACGTGGTGGCCCAGCTGGGCTGAGGCCTGGCCGGGATCGACGAGACCCACACCACCGCACGGTTGGTGTGGGTCTCGTCGATCTGGCGGGTGCGGCCGTGTCAGACGGTGGCGGTGGTGGCCACGAGCGCCACCCACAGTCCGCCCGGCGCGAAGGTCAGCGGCTTGCCTGAGGCGTCCGTGAACGTCGTCGGCGCCGCGGCGCCCGGCCGCGACCACCGGCCCTCGATCCGCTTGCCGTCGCGGAAGAGGACGACACGGCCGGAGCCGACGGTGTGGGTGTACTGCGAGGGGTTGCCGTTGACGTCGATGTCGCGGCGGTCGGGCACGATCGAGCAGAACTGCACCAGGACGTTGGGCTTGCCCAGCACGACCCCGTCGGCCGTGGTCAGCCGGCGCCCGGCGATGGTGCGCACGTACAGGTGCCGCGCCGCATCCCAGACGAAGGTCACCGTGGTCGCGCCGACGGCGGTGCGGACCTGGGCGGCGGCCGGCGCCGACGCCAACCGCGCGTCGCCGGCGGCGAAGCGGAACCCCACGTCGCGCACGCCGTCCCCCTTGACCCGCCTGGCCACCACCGCCAGGTCGGAGACCAGGTTGTAGGGCGCGGGACGGGACCGGTCGCGGCTGAAGCCCGGGCCACCGCGGTCGTTGACCACGGTGTGCAGCGGCGAGCGGTCGATGATCGGGAGCACCGGCCGGGCGCCGCCGGAGAAGACGAGGACGACCCGGCCGTACTGCGCGAGCACCTCGGGGTCGCTGGTGCGGACGCTGCGCACCGCCTCGACCCGGGGCCGGTGACCGGAGAAGACCGCCAGCATCCGGCTCAGCCCGCCCTCGGCCTGCTCGAGGTAGATCACGTCGGCCTGGTCGATCCCGCGCGAGGGCCGGCCGTTCGCGGTGTCGTCGACCTTCACGGCGATGACGGGGCCGGACGGGGGCGAGCCCACGCCCGTCAGCGGGTTGACGGCCGGCGCGCTCGCCGTGGTCGTGGTCGTGGACGTGGTGGGCGGAGTGCTCGGTCCGGTCGCCTTGCGGGGGCTGCTGCTCGAACAGCCCGCCACCCCGGTCATCGTCACGGCCAGCACCGCGACCCCCGCCCAGAACCTGGGCAAAAGGTGCAGACCGGACGGCTTCTGTGATGACATGTCAGGCCCCTCTGCGCAGCGTCCCCGAGCGTCTGCAGCGTATGCCGGGCGGCTGGGGAAGTGACGCATCTCAACCGCGTGGCGGCAAACGTGACCTTCCCCCGAACCGCCTCGTTGGTCCTGCTGCAAGCCCCGGGGGTGGGGAGCTGAACCAGCAAGGAGACGAGTCGTGAGCAAGCACGGACAGGCACGGACGGTCATGATCCCGTGGCGCCGCATCTGGGCTGCGGTGCCAGCGGTGGCCCTGATCGGTGGTGGGGTCGCCCTCGCCGCCCTCGGGCACGCCCCTGACAGCGCGTCGGCGGCCAACACCTCGGGGACGCTGGTCAAGGTCCCCGAGTTCATCATGGAGGATGCCGGGTCCCCGCCCATCCCCCCGGCCCGGGTGGCCCAGGGCCTGGGCATCCGCCCCGGCACCAAGTCGACCAGCTCCGAGGCGGTGGTCATCGACCGGTCCGGGATCCCGGCGCGGGCCCTGTCGGCCTACCGCTCGGCCGACCACCTGCTGCGCACGGCCGACCCGAGCTGCCACCTCGACTGGCCGATCCTCGCCGCGATCGGCAAGGTCGAGAGCGACCACGGCCGCTACGGCGGCAACACCCTCAACGACCAGGGCATCGCGACGCCCGGCATCTTCGGGATGGAGCTCGACGGCACCCACGGCACCGAGCAGGTCAAGGACACCGACAGCGGCCTGTACGACCAGGACGGCATCTGGGACCGCGCGGTCGGGCCGATGCAGTTCATCCCCAGCACGTGGCGGGCGATCGGCACCGACGCCGACGGAGACGGCTTCAAGAACCCCCAGAGCATCGAGGACGCGGCCACCACCACGGCCGCCTACCTGTGCGCCGGCCGGGTCGACCTGCGCCAGTCGAGCGACCTCTACGGCTCGCTGCTGCGTTACAACAACTCCGACTCCTACGTGCGCACCGTCGAGGCGCTGGCCGAGGCCTACCGCAGCGACGTCAACGAGGTCCCCGCCTCGTTCCTGCCGGCGGCCTTCGTGGACCAGCCGCAGGGCCCGCCGAAGCCGGGCCAGAAGCCCTCGAAGAAGCCGCACATCCCGACGGCCGGCAAGAGCCACTTGTCGACCTCCTCGGACTCCCCGACGAGCACGACGCGGAAGCCGGGCACGCCGAGCTCGGACAGCACCAGCCCGAGCGACACGCCCTCCTCGCCGTCGTCGCCGTCCACCTCCCCCTCCAGCGGTGGCGCGTGGCCGCCGATCCTGGGCGCCGGTTCCGGGACGCCCAGCGAGACCGCGACAACCGCAGCGGTCACCCCGCCCGCCAGCCTCCCGGGCACCGTGACCGACCTGCCGCTGCTCAGCGCGCCCGCCTCCGGCTGCGCGTCGCTGCAGGACGTCTCGCTCTGCAGCGTGGTCTGACCGGATCGACCCGACGACGGGGCCGGCACCACCAGGAGGTGGCGCCGGCCCCGTCGTACGTGTGGGCTAGTGCACGAGGGCGCCGATGACCGCGGCGGCCAGCAGGACAGCCAGCGCCACGAGCACGATGAGGCGACGGAAGCGCGGGGTCATCAGGCTGCGATCTCCGGCATCGGCTCGGCGGCGGGCTCGCGGACCAGGACGACGCGGGGCCGTCCGGTCCAGCGGTACTCCAGGTGCAGGTTCTCCGTGCGCATGAGGTACAGCGTGGCAGCCACCAGCGCGCCTGCCACCGTGATGGTGCCGATGAGGATGGTCCACCTCGGGCCCCAGGCCGAGCCGATCCAGCCGACCAGCGGCGAGCCCAGCGGCGTGCCGCCCATGAAGATGGCCATGTAGAGGGCCATCACCCGGCCGCGCATCTGCGGGGCCACGCTGAGCTGCACCATCGAGTTCGCGCTCGTCAGCACGGTCAGCGCGCTGAGCCCCACCGGCACCAGCGCGACGGCGAACCACACGTAGCTCGGCGCCAGCGCCGCAGCCAGGGTGGACACCACGAAGCCGGCCAGGGCGGCGAGCAGGATCCGCAGCCGGGGGCGCGGTCGCCGTGCCGAGAGCAGGGCCGCGGACAGCGAGCCGATCGCCATGATCGAGCCGAGCAGGCCGTACTCCCCCGCTCCCTTGTGGAAGACCGAGGTCGCCATGAGCGCCGTGGTGAGCTGGAAGTTCATGCCGAAGGTGCCCAGCACGAACACGATCGCCATGATCAGCATGATGTCCGGGCGGCTGCGCACGTAGCGCACGCCCTCGATGATCTGGCCCTTGCCGCGGGCCCGCGGCGCCGGCTTCAGCTCGCCGGTCCGCAGCCTCCACAGGGCCACGAGGACCGCCACGAAGGTCAGCGTGTTGATGAGGAACGCCGGGCCGGTGCCGGCAGCCGCGATGAGCAGGCCTGCCACGCCGGGGCCGATCAGCCGGGCCGCGTTGAACGAGGCGCTGTTGAGGCCGACCGCGTTGGTCAGCTCCTCCCGCGGCACCATCTCGGAGACGAAGGTCTGGCGGGCCGGGTTGTCGACGGCCGTGGCCACGCCCTGCAGGAACGCGAGCACGTAGATGTGCCACAGCTCGACGGTGCCGGTGATGACCAGCACGCCGGTCAGGGCCGAGGTCAGGGCCAGCGAGCTCTGCGTCAGCGTGAGGATGCGGCGCTTGTTGAACCGGTCGGCGATCATGCCGGACCAGGGCGCGAGCAGCAGCAGCGGCAGGAACTGCAGGCCGGTGACGATGCCGAGCGCGACCGAGGAGTGCGGCGTCAGCTCGGTGAGGACCAGCCAGTCCTGGGCGACGCGGCCCATCCAGGTGCCGATGTTGGAGACCAGGGCGCCGGCGGCGTAGACCCGGTAGTTGTAGATCGCGAGGGAACGGAAGGTCGGGCTCACTGTCCCGCCACCCGCAGCAGGATCTCGCTCGCGCGGGCGAGCACCTCACGCTCCTCGGTGGACAGGCCCTTGATCCGGCTGGCCATCCACTCGTCCCGGCGGCGCCGGATGTGCTTGAGCGTGCGCGCGCCCTCCGGCGTCAGCGACAGGATCACCTGGCGCCCGTCGGTCGGGTCGTCGGCACGCAGGACGAGCCCCCGCTCGACCAGCGCCGCGACCGTGCGGCTCATGCTCGGCGCGCTGACCCGCTCGATGTCGGCGAGCTCGCGCGGGGTGCGGGGGGTCTCCTCCAGCCGCGCCATCACGCTGAACTGGTGCGGCGCCACGATGTCGGTGCTCTCGAAGCGGACCCGGCGGCTGATCCTCATGCAGGCCAGCCGCAGGTCGTTGGCCAACGTCGCGAGAGAGGTCGACGCCGGCGCCTTCGCCCTGGTTGTCATGCTGCCTCCCTGATGTCGTTAGCGTAACTCATTACCTGTGCTAACTATTCCCCTTCGCCGGAGCTGCCCGGGGCCGGCTGGATATCGTGCGGTCATGGGTCACGGGCACTCGCACTCCCACGGACCGGTGCCGGGCACCGGGCCGGCCAGCACGGCATACCGGGGGCGGCTGCGCACGGTCCTGCTCATCACGCTCGGTGTGGTCGTCGCCGAAGTGGTGGGCGCGCTCCTGTCCGGCAGCCTCGCGCTGTGGGCCGACGCCGCGCACATGGCAGCGGACGCGGCGGGGCTCGCGGTGGCGCTGCTGGCCACGCACCTGGCGCACCGGCCCCCGACGATGCGCCGGACCTTCGGCTACCAGCGGGCCGAGGTGCTCGCCGCGCTCGGCAACGCCACGCTGCTGCTCGTGCTCGCCGGCGCGGTCGGCGTCCAGGGCGTCGAGCGGCTGCTCCACCCGGCGACGGTGCGCCCCGGCGTCATGCTGTGGTTCGGGGTGCTGGCCCTCGCCGCCAACTCCGCCTCGCTGCTGCTGCTGCGCCAGGGGCAGGCCCACTCGATCAACGTCCGGGGCGCGTTCCTGGAGGTCCTGTCCGACGCCTTCGCCTCGGCCGGGGTCATCGCGGCGGCCGTGGTCGTGGCCCTGACCGGCTGGAGCCGGGCCGACGCCGTGGTCTCCCTGGCCATCGCGGTGATGATCCTGCCGCGCGCGTGGAGCCTGCTCCGTGAGGCCGGGGAGGTGTTGCTGGAGTCCGCCCCGCCCGGCGTCGACCTCGAGCAGGTCCGCGACCACCTGCTCGGCGAGGAGGGCGTGCGCGACGTGCACGACCTGCACAGCTGGACCATCACCTCGGGGGTGCCGGTGATGTCGGCGCACATCGTCGTCGACGAGGCCGCGTTCGCCGACGGGTCGCTGCCGCAGCTGCTGGACCGGCTGCAGGGGTGCCTCGAGGGGCACTTCGACGTCGCGCACAGCACCCTGCAGCTGGAAGCGGCGGGCCATGGAGACCATGAACCCGCCGCTCACCAGTGACCGCTCAGGCGGCCGGGCTGCTCACTTGACGCCGAGCAGCTCCTTGACCGGGTCGATCGCGAAGTAGACGACGAACAGCGACG
>DASSPC010000204.1:0-10378 GCA_035699865.1 Oryzihumus sp.
ACCCGGGGTGGGGCGAACTCGGGGAAGACGTCCACCCGCATGGACGACAGGGACGAGATACCCACCGTCATCATCGCCACCGCGGCTGCCACCACGATGTAGCGGAAGCGCAGGCTGCCGCCGACGATGCGGCGCATCAGACCGCCGCGCCCCCCGGCGGTCATTCCTCACCGCTGATGTCGTACTCGACGCCCAGCAGCTCGGGCGACCCCACCGTGACCACCTTGGTGCCCACCGCCGGGCCCTTGGTCAGGACGGCCACGTCTCCGGTGATGAAGTCGACGGTGATCGGCTTGCGCAGGTAGGTCAGCGGGGCGGTCTCCGTGTAGGCCCACGAGCTGCCGTCCCGGTCGTAGACCACCGCGGAGTAGGGGATGGTCAAGCGGTTGGCCGACCGGACTCCGTCCGGGGAGGTGGCGTCCGCCAGCCGCGACAGCGCTGTGGCGATCCCGATGCGGGTCGCGGCCTCGGACGTCAGGTGGACAGCCGGGACCGGTGAGCCGACCACGGCTGACACGGACGCCGGGGGAGCTGCGGCGGGCTCGACCGCGCCCGCTCCGGAGCAGGCTGCCGTCGCTGCGACCACCAGGGCGGCGGCCACCATCGCCATGCTGCGCCTCATGATGACCATCTCCACTTCATCGAGCGTCGGTTGATGCCGGGGCGGCGCTCGCCGGGCCGGTGGCGTCCGGCTCGTCCGGGCGGGCCGGGCCGCGGCCGGCCATCGACATCAGGTAGAGGGCTGGGAGCACGACCAGGGCCGTGATGACGTAGCTGACCAGGCCGCCCAGGAGGGTCACGGCCATCGGCCGCAGCAGCTCGAGCCCTGCCCCGCCGAGCAGGAGAGGGGGCAGGAAGGCCGCGGCCACGGCGCAGCTGGTGAGCAGCACGGGCACGACCCGCTCGCTGGTGGCGCGGCGCACGTCCTCGGCCCCGATGGGACCGCCGCGCTCGAGCTCGACCTGCTGGAAGCTGCGCACCTGGACCAGCAGCCCGCGGATCGCGATACCGAGCACGGCCAGCAGCCCGGCCACCATTCCGACCGACCCGTTGCTGCTGGAGGCGAGACCGGTGACGAGGGCTCCGGTGCACGCCACGACGGTGGTCACCGTCAGCAGCGCTGCACGGCGCCAGCTCGACGTGGCGGCCTGCAGGAGGAGGAACGCGCCGAAGACCACCGCGAGCACGTAGGCCAGCGTGCGCCGGTTGAGCGCCTGGTCGTCCGCGGCGGTGCCGATCACCTCGGCGTGGTACTCCAACGGCATCGGCATCCCGGCGACCCTGGCCCGCAGGTCGGCGACGACGGCGCCGGGGTCGCGGCCGTTCACCTGGGCCGTGACGTCGACCGTGCGCGCGACGCCGTTGTGCTCGATGGCGGCAGGCTCGCTGACGAGCCGGACCGTGGCGACCTGGCCGAGCGGCACCTGCTTGCCCGACGGGGTGTCGAGCCGCAGGGCCTCGAGCCCCGGCAGGCTCGCCCGGGTCGCGGCCTGCCCGAGCACGACGACGTCGAAGATCTTCTGCTCCTCGTAGATGCTGCCGACCGTCAGGCCGGACACGAGGGTCGTGGCGTCACGGCGGACGTCACCGGGGGCGAGCCCGAGGCGCCGCGCTGCGTCGAGCTTGACCTCGATGTTCACCGTGGGCTGGGTCAGCTGCTGCTCCACCCTGGGGCCGACCACACCGGGAACCTGACGCATCATCTCCTGCAGCTGCTGCGCCTTGGCGCGCATGGTGTTGATGTCGATGCCGAACAGCCGGACCGTGATGTCGCTCGGGGTCCGGGAGGCCGTGTCCACGACCTGCTGCGCGTAGCTCACCACGTCCCCCCGGACGCCGGGGTACCCGGCCAGCTCGCGGCGCACGCTGTCGATGGTGGCCTGCTCGTCGGTCGTGCCGTCCAGGGTGAGCCAGATCTCGGCTGCGTTGACGTTGACCGCCTGGTCGGCGGTGATCGCGCGCCCGATGTGCACGCCGACGTCGGTGACACCGGGCAGCGACCGCAGCGCCGTGCTCTCCAGCCCCGCGACGCGCTGCATCTCGCCCAGGGACGTGCCGGAGGTCGTGCGCAGCTCGACGAGCAGGTTGCGCTCGTGGAGCACGGGAAGCGTGGGCGTCAGGTCGACCCGGGGCATCAGCGCGAGGCCGAGCACAGCCAGCAGGCCGAGTGCTGTCAGCGGGATGGCGCGGGAGGTGGGCGCCCGGCGTAGCGCACGGTCGGCCCGGTCCTGCACCCACCGCGCCACCGGGCTCGCGGCCCGGTCCTTCTGGTGCTCCCCGAGCAGGATGACCGTCAGCGCCGGCGTGACCGTCAGCGTCACGAGGAGGGAGACCACGAGCGCCAACGCGTACGCCGCAACCGCCGCCCGCGTGAAGGGCACCACGGACTCGCTCAGGAAGAGCATCGGCACGACCACGAGCAGGCTGATCAGCGTGGCGGTCACCAGGGGAGCCCGTGTCGTCGCCATGGCCGCGGCGACGGTCTCCGTCGCCCCCACGCGGTCGGTGGCTCCACGCCGTTCGCGCAGGCGCCGGCGCAGGCCGGTCACGCTGCTGACGGCCTCCTCCACCACCGCACCGACGGCAACCGCCAGGCCCAACAGGGTCATGCTCGTCATCGTCGTGTGGAGCAGGAAGAGCACGTAGGCCGCCAGCACCAGTGACAGGGAGACGCTCAGCACGGTGATCAGCAGGGCTCGCCAGGACCACAGGACCAGCCCGAGCACCAGCACCAGCAGCACCAGCGAGGCCAGCGCGCTGACTCCGAGGTTGTGGGTGGCTGTCTCGATGAAGGTCGCCGGGCGGTACAGGTGGGTGTCCACCGTGATCCCCTTCAGCCCCGGAGCCATGTCGGCCATGGCCTTCTCGACCGCCCGGGTGACCTGCTCGGTGTTGGCCTCGGGGAACTTCTCCAGCACCATCACGAGTCCGGCGCCGCCGTCGACGATCGCGTCACCGATGAGCGGCTGGTGGTCCTCCTCCACCTTCGCGACGTCGCCCAGGCGCACGCCGGTGCCTTCGACGGCCACGTTGGCCAGGTCTCCCGGCGTGGTGATCGGGAGCATGTGCTGCACCGCGAGCCGCTGGGTCGGGCTCTCGATGAACCCACCCGTGCCGGGGGTCGAGGCCTCGACGAAGGTCAGGGGTGAGACCCAGAGCGCGTTGCCGGCGGTCTCGAGGAGCCGGGTGAGGGACAGGCCCTTGGCGTTGAGCGTCTTGGGGTCCACCTGGACCTGGAGCTGACGGTCGCGCTGACCCCAGATGGACACGTTCGCGACGCCGGGCACGCCCATGAGGCGGGGGCGGATCTTCCACCGCGCGAGGATTGACTGGTCGATGAGCGAGACCGACTTCGACGACAGCGAGATCATGGCGACCCGGCTGGTCGCCGCGAGCGGCTGGATCATCAGCGGCGGGCTGCCGACGTTGGGGAGGGCGTGCGCCTGGGTCATCCGTTCCTGCACCATCTGGCGCGCGGTGTACAGGTCGGTCCCGGGCTCGAAGGTCAGGTCGATCACCGACGCACCGGGCATGGACTGCGAGTGCAGGTCCGCGAGGAAGGGCACGCCGTTGAGCAGGTCCTGCTCCAGCGGGACGGTGATGAGCTGCTCGACCTCCTGGGCGGACAGGCCGAGGGCCTCGGTCTGCACCTGCACGGAGGGCGGGGTGAACTCGGGGTAGACGTCAACGGCTGCCGAGGGCAGCTGGGCGAGGGCGAGGACGAGCAACGCCACCGCGGCTGCGATGACCAGCCGCCCCATCTTCAGCCCCGACGCGAGGACCCAGCTCATGCGACCACCCCGTTCTGGGGACCAACACCTGACCCAGACTCCTCCCGGGGTCGCGGCACAGGAATCCCACAGGTGGCCTAGGACTGGTGCGGGTGCTGGCGTACCCGGCCGCCCGGGGTGGCACGCCGGATGGACGAGGGCCTGAGGCGTTTCGGCGCGCGACCCGGTGCCAGGTGGCGAGAATGGGCCTCATGCGCCTACCCGTCATGCCTCCCGTCGCGCCAATGCTGGCCAAGGCGGTCAAGGACCTGCCCGAGGCTGCGGTGAGCTTCGAGCCCAAGTGGGACGGCTTCCGCTCGGTGGTGTTCCGGGACGGCGACGAGGTCGAGATCGGCAGCCGCAACGAGAAGCCGATGACCCGGTACTTCCCCGAGCTGGTCGAGGCCTTCCGGGCCAACCTGCCGCCGCGGTGCGTCGTCGACGGCGAGATCGTCCTCGTCGGCCTGGGCGGCGACCGGCTCGACTTCGACGCGCTGCAGCAGCGCATCCACCCCGCGGCCAGCCGGGTGGCCATGCTCGCCGAGCAGACCCCGGCCCGCTTCGTCGCCTTCGACCTGCTGGCCCTGGACGACGAGGACCTCACCGGCCGGCCGTTCTCGGAGCGCCGGGAGGCCCTGGTCCGGGCGCTCGCGGACGCCCAGGCGCCGGTGCACGTCACGCCCGCGACCACCGACCGTGACACCGCCCGGCAGTGGTTCCACCAGTTTGAGGGCGCCGGACTCGACGGGGTCGTCGCCAAGCCGCTCGACGGGGTGTACGCCCCGGACAAGCGGGTGATGTTCAAGGTCAAGCACGAGCGCACCGCCGACTGCGTCGTGGCCGGCTACCGGCTCCACAAGAGCGGCCCGGACGCGATCGGGTCGCTGCTCCTCGGGCTCTACGACGCCGACGGGGACCTCGCTTCCGTGGGCGTCATCGGCGCCTTCCCGATGGCCCGCAGGCGGGAGCTGTTCGAGGAGCTGCAGCCCCTGGTCACCGGCTTCGACGGCCACCCGTGGGCCTGGGGACGCCAGGAGGAGGGCACCCGGACGCCGCGCAACGCCGAGGGCAGCCGCTGGGCGGCCGGCAAGGACCTGTCATTCACCCCGCTGCGGCCCGAGCGCGTGGTCGAGGTCCGCTACGACCACATGGAAGGCGTGCGCTTCCGGCACACCGCGCAGTTCGTGCGCTGGCGTCCCGACCGCGACCCGCGCTCGTGCACCTACGAGCAGCTCGAGGAGCCGGTGAGCTTCGACCTCGCCGACGTTCTCGGCCAGCAGTGACCGGCCCGGCACCGGCGCACGGCGCGTCATCCCCGCCTGAGACGATGCGGCCATGCCGAGCCGACGCCTGAGCCTGCGCAGGGGAGCCGCACTGGCCGGTGCCGCCGGTGCCGTCATGGCGGGTGCCTCCGCCGCCGGGAGCCTCGGCGCCGCAACGTACTTCGCCCGCCGCGTCCTCACCCCGGACCCCCGCCGGCCCGACGACACCGAGGTGCTGTCCATCGACGATGGCTCGGTGACGCTCGGGCTCACGGAGAACACCCGCCTGCCCGGGCGCTACGGGCTCTGGCTCGGCGGGGGAGAGGGGCACGCGCGTCTCGGGCAGGTTCTCGAGCTCGACGAGGCTGCGGGCCGGGTGCGCCGCGAGCTGCACGGCGTCGACTGCGGGCAGCTGGCCCCCGGCTTCGCCCGGTGGAACCAGTACTACTACGGCCTCGCCCCGTCGGCCTCGCTCGGCCTGGCCTGCGAGGACGTCCTCGTGCGCTCCGACGTCGGGGACCTGCCGGCCTGGCACGTGCCGGCCGGCGCCGGCCCGAACCGGCGCTGGGCGGTGCTCGTCCACGGCCGTGGTGCCCGCCGGGAGGAGTGCCTGCGGGCCGTCCCGGTGCTGCACCGGGCCGGCTTCGACTGCCTGGTCCCCATGTACCGCAACGACATCGGGGCGCCGGCCAGCCCGGACGGGCGCTACAACCTCGGCCTGTCGGAGTGGCGCGACGTCGAGGCCGCCATGGTCCACGCCACCGACCACGGTGCCGAGGAGGTGGTGCTGGTGGGCTGGTCGATGGGTGGCGCGATCGTGCTCCAGGCGCTGGTGCGCTCCTGGCTGGCCGACCGGGTGACCCGGGTCGTCCTCGACGCCCCGGTCGTCGACTGGGCCGACGTCCTGCGCCACCAGGCCGCGCTCAACCGGGTGCCCGGGCCGGTCGGCGCCCTGGGCCGTTCGCTCATCGGGCGGCGGTCCGCCCGCCGGCTGGTCGGTGTCCACGAGCCGATCGACGTGGCCGAGACCGACTGGGTCGCCCGTGCCGACGAGCTGTCCCACCCGGTGCTGCTGATCCACTCCGAGGACGACGAGTTCGTCCCGGCCGGCCCCTCGGCCGCGCTGGCCGCGAAGCGGCCGGACCTTGTGCGCTACGAGCCGTGGCGCGGGGCACGGCATACCAAGGAGTGGAACCAGGACCCGCAGCGCTGGGAGCAGGTGGTGGCCGACTTCCTGTGCGGGTGACGATCCTGCGCCGGTGAGGCTCCTGCGCCGCTGACCTGCGGTCAGCCGGTGGCGGCGTCGGCGCGCACCCAGCGGCCGAGCACGGTGCCCTCGGACTCGATGAGCACCCGCGGCACGAGGTGCTCGACGATCGACGGGCCGGCGGTGATGCGGGTGTGGTCGCCGGCCACGATGGTCGGCGCGATGGTCAGGCACAGCTCGTCGAGGTGGCCGGCCGAGACGAGGTCGTGCATGAGCTGCGGCCCGCCCTCGCACAGGATCCGGGTCAGCCCGCGGGCGGCGAGCTCCTTGATCGCGGCGTCGAGGTCGACGCCGTCGCCCCCACGCACGATGACGTTGTCCGCGCCGAGCGCCGCACGCGCGGCCTCGAGGGCTTCTTCCGGGGCCCGCTCGCAGGTGAGGAGGATGACCTCCCCGGCGCCCTCGGGACGCTCGCGCAGCAACGGCGGCAGCTGGGCCGAGCGGCTGGCCACGGCCAGCACGGGCGGCGCGGTGCGCCCGCTGCGGGCACGCATGTCCTGCCACTGGGCCCGGGCCGCGATGGGGCGGTAGCCCTCGATCCGGGCGGTGCCGGCCCCGACCAGGACCACGTCCGCGAGGGCCCGCAGCAGGCCGAACACCTCGCGGTCGGCGCCGGTGTTGATCGACCCGGAGCGGCCGTCGGAGCCGGTGGCCGCCCCGTCGAGGGTGGTCACGAAGTTGGCGCGGACCCACGGCACGCCGCGGGTGGCGCTGCGCGGGTACTCGTAGAGCTCGGCCAGGGCCTCCGGGCTGAGCCGGCCGTCGCCCTCGTCGTCCGACGGGGCGTCCGGGTGGGGTAGCAGCAGTCGCATCAGAGCCATCCTGCCAGTGCTGGGCGCGTGTGGGTGCCTAGGCTGGGCTCGTGTCGGAGACCGCAACGCAGGCGCCCCTGTCCACCCGCCGGCCCCAGGTGGACGCCTCACGCCTCGTCGGGGAGCTGGTCCCGCCGCCGCGCTTCGACGTGGTCAGGTTCTCCACCTACCGCCCCGACCCAGCCCAGCCCAGCCAGGCCGCTGCCGTGCAGCGGCTGCAGGAGTATGCCGCGTCGCTGGGTGGCGCGGGCGGCTCGGGTGGCTCGCGGTGGCCGTGGGGGCGCCGGCGGTCGGCCACGGGGTCGGGGGTCTACCTCGACGGCGGCTTCGGGGTGGGCAAGACCCACCTGCTGGCCAGCCTGTGGCACGAGGCGCCCGGACCCAAGGCGTTCGGCACCTTCGTCGAGCTGACCAACCTCGTGGGGGCCCTGGGCTTCGCACGCACGGTCGAGGCGCTGAGCGGGCACCGCCTGGTCTGCATCGACGAGTTCGAGCTCGACGACCCCGGGGACACCGTGCTGATGTCGACCCTGCTGGCGCGGCTGGCCGAGGCAGGGGTCTCCCTGGCCGCGACCTCCAACACGCTCCCGGAGGCGTTGGGGGAGGGTCGGTTCGCCGCGGACGACTTCCTGCGCGAGATCGCCGCCCTGTCCAGCCGGTTCGAGGTGCTCACCGTCGACGGGCCGGACTTCCGCCACCGTGGTCTCGCGGCCGGTCCGGCGCCGCTGTCCGAGGCCGAGGTCGTGGCCAGGGTCGAAGCCACCGGTGGCGCCATCGACGGCTTCGACGAGCTCCTCGGCCACCTCGCCCAGGTGCACCCCAGCCGCTACGGCGCGCTGCTGGACGGGGTCACCTCGGTGGGCTGGCAGGGGGTGCACACCATCGAGGACCAGATGGTCGCGCTGCGCCTGGTCGTCCTGGCCGACCGCCTCTACGACCGGGACGTCCCGGTGTTCTCCAGCGGCGCGCCCCTCGGGGAGGTCTTCAGCGAGGAGCTGCTGCGCGGGGGATACCGCAAGAAGTACTTCCGGGCGGTGTCGCGGCTGACGGCGCTGGCGCGGGAGGCCAGCGGGGAGGTCGCGCACGGGCAGGGGTAGTGCGACCATCGGGCCATGGCTCACGTCACGGGGGATGGCCCGACACCCTTTGGGGACGTGCTGCGGGTGGGGCCGGGCTTCCGGCTGGCCGACATCGACCCGGCCTCCACCCCCGGGTTCGACGGCAAGCGGCGCAACGCCGCCGAGCTGATGACCGAGACCGACGACGAGCTCGACGACCTGCAGGAGCGGCTCTACGCCGACGGCACCGCCGGGGGCACGCGGGCGGTGCTGCTCGTGGTGCAGGGCATGGACACCGCCGGCAAGGGCGGCATCATGCGCCACGTCGTGGGGTCGGTGGACCCCCAGGGGGTGCAGCACACGGCGTTCAAGGCGCCCACCGAGGAGGAGCGCGCGCACGACTTCCTCTGGCGGATCCACAAGGCGCTGCCGCACGCCGGGCAGATCGGGGTGTTCGACCGATCGCACTACGAGGACGTGCTCATCGTGCGCGTGCGCGCCCTGGTGGCCGAGGCGGTCTGGTCGGCGCGATACGAGCAGATCAACGCCTTCGAGGCCCAGGTCAGCGCCGGGGGCACCGAGATCGTCAAGGTCATGCTCAACATCTCCCCGGACGAGCAGAAGCTCCGGCTGATGTCGCGCCTGGACCGGCCGGACAAGCACTGGAAGTACAACCCCGGCGACACCGACGAGCGCAAGCTGTGGGACGACTACATGCAGGCCTACCAGGTGGCCCTGGAGCGCTGCTCCACCGACGTGGCGCCCTGGTACGTCGTCCCCGCCGACCGCAAGTGGTATGCCCGGCTGGCGGTGCAGCAGCTCCTGCTCGAGCGGCTGCGGTCGATGGACCCGCAGTGGCCGACGGCCGACTTCGACGTCGCCGCCGAGAAGGTCCGCCTGGCCGCCACCTGAGGCGGGCTCACGGCATACCGCTGCCCACGGCTCAGGCCCGGGGCTCGGGCTCCGGCTCCGGCGTGCGCAGCACGACGATGGCGCGGCCGGCCACCGGGTGCACCGACTTGGCCTCCCACATCGGCTGGTCCTCGGGCTCGACCGGGTCGGTGGTGTCGAGCACGACCTCCCACTCGGCGCCGTAGTCGCCCGGGGGCAGGGTGAAGTCCACCGGCTCGCTGTGGGCGTTGAACAGCAGCAGGAAGTGCTGGTCGACGATCGGCCGGCCGAGGCGGTCCGGCTCGGGGATCGCCTCGCCGTTGAGGAACACCATGAGGCTGCGCGCGTAGCCGTTGCGCCAGTCGAGCTCGTCCATCTCGGTGCCCTGCGGGGCGAACCACTCGATGTCGCCGAGCTCGCTGCGCCCACCGTGGGCCGCGTCACCGGCGAAGAACCGGCGCCGGCGGAAGACCGGGTGGTTCTTGCGCAGCTGCACCAGCCGCGAGGTGAACGCCAGCAGGTCGTTGCGCCCGGCGTCGAGGTCCCAGTCGATCCAGGCCAGCTCGCTGTCCTGGCAGTAGGCGTTGTTGTTGCCGTGCTGGGTGCGCCCCACCTCGTCGCCGTGGGCGATCATCGGCACGCCCTGGCTGAGCAGCAGGGTGGCCAGGAAGTTGCGCTGCTGCTGGGCGCGCAGGGCGTTGACCTCGGCGTCGTCGGTCTCGCCCTCGACGCCGCAGTTCCACGAGCGGTTGTGGCTCTCGCCGTCGTTGTTGTCCTCGCCGTTGGCCTCGTTGTGCTTCTCGTTGTAGGAGACCAGGTCGCGCAGGGTGAACCCGTCGTGGGCGGTGACGAAGTTGATCGAGGCGATCGGCTTGCGCGCCGACTGCTCGTAGAGGTCGCTGGACCCGGTGATGCGCGAGGCGAACTCGCCCAGCGTCGCCGGCTCACCGCGCCAGAAGTCGCGCACGGTGTCGCGGAACTTGCCGTTCCACTCGGTCCACAACGGGGGGAAGTTGCCGACCTGGTAGCCGCCGTCGCCGACGTCCCACGGCTCGGCGATGAGCTTGACCTGGCTGACCACCGGGTCCTGCTGCACCAGGTCGAAGAACGCCGACAGCCGGTCGACCTCGTGGAACTGGCGGGCCAGCGTCGCCGCGAGGTCGAAGCGGAAGCCGTCGACGTGCATCTCCAGCACCCAGTAGCGCAGCGAGTCCATGATCAGCTGCAGCACGTGCGGGTTGCGCATCAGCAGGCTGTTGCCGGTGCCGGTGGTGTCGTAGTAGTGCGCCTTGTTGTCGTCGACGAGGCGGTAGTACGA
>DASSPC010000205.1:0-2534 GCA_035699865.1 Oryzihumus sp.
GCCGGTCTCGAACAGGCCGCCGCCGTTCATCAGCGGGACCACCGAGAGCATCTTGGCGCTGGTGCCGAGCTCGAGGATCGGGAACAGGTCGGTGTTGTAGTCACGCAGCACGTTGCCGGTCACCGAGATGGTGTCCTCGCCCTTGCGGATGCGCTCGAGGGAGTACGCCGTCGCCTCGGCCGGCGACATGATCTCGATGGTCAGGCCCTCGGTGTCGTGCTCGGGGAGGTACTCCTTGACCTTCGCGATCAGGTTCGCGTCGTGGGCGCGGGTCTCGTCGAGCCAGAACACGGCCGGCGTCTCGCTGGCGCGGGCCCGCGTCACGGCGAGCTTCACCAGTCGCGGATCGGGGCGTCCTTGGTCTGGCAGGCGCGCCAGATGTCACCGGCCTCGACGTCGTGCGACAGGAGCACCTCGCCCGCGGAGTTGACGACCTCGACCCGACCGGGCTCGGCGATCTCGAAGGTCTTGTCGTGGCTGCCGTACTCCTCGGCCTTCTGCGCCATGAGGCCCACGTTGGGCACCGAGCCCATGGTGGTGGGGTCGTAGGCGCCGTGGGCCCGGCAGTCCTCGATGACGGCCTGGTAGACGCCGGCGTAGGAGCTGTCGGGGATGACGGCCAGGGTGTCGTGCTCCTGCCCGTCCGGGCCCCACATGTGGCCGGAGGTGCGGATCATCGCCGGCATCGAGGCGTCGACGATGACGTCGCTGGGCACGTGCAGGTTGGTGATGCCCTTGTCGGAGTTGACCATCGCCAGGCGCGGGCCGTCGGCCAGGCCCTTCTCGATGGCGGCGCGGACCTCGTCGCGCACGCCCTCCGGCAGGGCGTCCAGGCCGTCGAGGATCGAGCCGAGCCCGTTGTTGGGGGACAGGCCGGCGGCGGCGAGCTGCTCGCCGTACGTCGCGAAGACCTCGGGCAGGAACGCCCGGACGACGTGGCCGAAGATGATCGGGTCGGAGACCTTCATCATCGTGGCCTTGAGGTGGACCGAGAACAGCACGTCCTCGGCCTTGGCGCGGGCGACCTGCTCCGTGAGGAAGGCATCCAGCGCCGCGGCGCGCATGACCGTGGCGTCGACGACCTCGCCCTCGAGCACCTTCAGGCCGTCCTTGAGCACGGTGGTGCCGGAGTCGGTCACGAGCCGGATGGTCAGGGTGTCCGCGGCGGGCAGGACGACCGACTGCTCGTTGGAGCGGAAGTCGTCGGCGCCCATGGTCGCGACGTTGGTCTTCGAGTCGGCCGACCAGGCACCCATCGAGTGCGGGTGCTTGCGCGCGTAGTTCTTCACGGCGGCGGGCGCCCGGCGGTCGGAGTTGCCCTCCCGCAGCACGGGGTTGACGGCGCTGCCCTTGACGCTGTCGTAGCGGGCGCGGGCGTCACGCTCGGCGTCGGTGCGCGGGTCGTCGGGGTAGTCGGGCAGGTCGTAGCCCTGCGCCTTGAGCTCGGCGATCGCGGCCTTGAGCTGCGGCACCGACGCCGAGATGTTCGGCAGCTTGATGATGTTGGCCTCGGGGGTCTTGGCCAGCTCGCCGAGCTCGGCGAGGGCGTCACCCACCCGCTGCTCCTGCGGCAGCTGCTCGTCGAACGCGGCGATGATGCGCCCGCCCAGCGAGATGTCGCGGGTCTCGACGTCGACACCCGCCGTCGCTGCGAAGGCCTCGATGACCGGCAGGAACGAGTAGGTCGCCAGCATCGGCGCCTCGTCGGTGAGGGTGTAGATGATCTTGGCCATGAAGGCGGCTCTCCCTGGGATCGTCCGATGTGCACGAGGGTGCGCGGGCGCCGTTCAGGCTAGCGCGGGGCGCCGCACCCTCGGACAGTTATCTTGACATCAAGATAACAGCGGGCTCAACCCCGGGGGTCCGTCACCAGCTGGGCTGCTCCGGGCGGGGGTGCGGCGGAAGCGGGGTGTCCTCGGGGTGGATGACGTAGACCAGCCCGCCGGAGCGCCCCCACGCCTGCTCGAACTGCCCCCGGTCGTACGTCGCGCGCACCTCGTCGTCGTCGGGCAGCTCGTGGGAGGCTGGGTCGTTGACCACGACGTCGCCGCGCTCGTCGAAGCCCACGATGACCAGCAGGTGGCCCTTGGTGTCGTATCCCGCGCCGTCGAGCTCGTCGCGGGTGAACGACACCGACGCCACCAGCGGGATGCCGGCGGCGGTGAACAGCTCCGCCTCGTCCAGGCCGCGCTGCCCGGCATACGCCGTGTTGAAGGCCCAGTTGCCCGCCCCGTCGTAGGCGTGGTCGTAGACGGCCCGCACGGCGTGGACCACCTGCGGGTGGGCGTTGCCCGGCTCCACCCAGGCCGTCTCGGCCTCGTCCGGGCCGGCCTTCCAGTGGTCGAGCACCATGGCCACCGAGGTCGCCGAGCACCAGGACGCGCCGCCGTTGTCCCACTCCGGGTGCTCCCCGCGGTGCCGCTGCTGGCTGTATGCCGGGACGTCCAGGATGTGGGAGCCCTCACCGACGCGGTCGCTGGGCTCCACGGGACCGTGCGGGTGGGCGGAGGCCATGGCCCCGAGGGAGCGCAGCC
>DASSPC010000206.1:0-4870 GCA_035699865.1 Oryzihumus sp.
GTCGTCGGCGGTGCTGAAGACCTCGGAGCGCTTGGTCGGGATGGCCGTGTTGCGCTCGATGAGCTTGGTCATCAGGCCGCCCTTGGTCTCGATGCCCAGGGACAGCGGGGTGACGTCGATGAGCAGGACGTCCTTGCGCTCACCCTTGAGGACACCGGCCTGCAGGCTGGCGCCGACGGCCACGACCTCGTCGGGGTTGACGCCCTTGTTGGGCTGCTTGCCGCCGGTCAGCTCGGTGACGACCTGGGAGACGGCGGGCATACGGGTGGAGCCACCGACGAGCACGACGTGGTCGATCTGGCTGACCGAGATGCCGGCGTCCTTGATGACCTGGTGGAACGGGGCCTTGGTGCGCTCGAGCAGGTCGGCGGTCAGCTTCTCGAACTGGGCGCGGGTCAGCGTCTCGTCGAGGTGGATCGGGCCGTTCTCGGTCATCGAGAGGTACTGCAGGCTGATGTTGGTGCTGCTCGAGGACGAGAGCTCCTTCTTGGCCTGCTCGGCGGCGTCACGCAGACGCTGCATCGCGATGCGGTCGTTGGCCAGGTCGACGCCGGTGTTGTTCTTCACCGTGGTCAGCAGGTGCTTGACGATGCGCTCGTCCCAGTCGTCACCACCGAGGTGGTTGTCACCGTTGGTGGCGCGGACCTGGATGGTGGAGAAGCCGTCCTCGGGGTCCTTGCCGACCTCGAGGAGGGACACGTCGAAGGTGCCGCCACCGAGGTCGAAGACGAGGATGAGCTCGTCCTCCTTGCCCTTGTCGAGGCCGTAGGCCAGCGCGGCCGCGGTCGGCTCGTTGATGATGCGCAGGACGTTCAGGCCCGCGATCTCGCCGGCCTCCTTGGTGGCCTGGCGCTGGGCGTCGTCGAAGTACGCCGGGACGGTGATGACCGCGTCGGTGACGGGCTCGCCGAGGTAGGACTCGGAGTCGCGCTTGAGCTTCTGCAGCACGCGGGCGCTGATCTCCTGCGCGGTGTACTGCTTGCCGTCGATGTCGGCCGACTTCCAGTCGGTGCCGATGTGGCGCTTGACCGAGCGGATGGTCCGGTCGACGTTGGTGACCGCCTGGCGCTTGGCGATCTCGCCGACGAGCACCTCGCCGTTCTTGGCGAACGCGACGACGCTCGGGGTGGTCCGGCCACCCTCGGCGTTGGCGATGATCGTGGGCTCACCGCCCTCGAGGACGGCGACAGCGGAGTTGGTGGTGCCGAGGTCGATGCCGACCGCACGAGCCATGGTGGTTCTCCTCTTCCTGAGGGTCGAGCTGGGTGCTGAACGGATGATTCAAAGCCTTGAGTGCCTGACGCTCAATCTGCGAGGAAGCACCCGGTCTTGTCAAACCCGCGCTCCGCAAACTTGCGTCCACTCGGCTCAACTTTGTGCGGTGGGCGAATGTTCCCGCAGGCGCGGTGAATTCGCCGGTCCGCTTCCGAAATCGGCCCGTTGTGGCTCAGCCGAGCACGGACAGCAGCGCCGGTACGCCGGCCACGGCCAGTCCCAGCGCGGTCATCGCCGTGTCGGCCGCTGTCCACGGCGCCGCCTCGGCCCACGTCCGGCCGCCGCGGCGGGAGAAGCCCCGGGCCTCCATGGCCACGGCCATGCGCCCGGCCTGGCGCAGGGTCTGGACCAGGAGCGCGAAGGTCAGGGCGCTGACGTGCCGGGCGCGGGCGACCGGGGAGCGACCCGGGGCCAGGCCCCGGACCCGGTGGGTCCGGGCCAGCTGGTCCCAGGTGCTGCCGAGGGCGTCGAACCGCTGCAGGGCCGCCACGGCGGCGATGACCGGCCGGGCCGGCAGGTGCACGCGCTGGGCCAGGTGGTCGCCCAGGGCGGAGGGGTCGATGCGGGCGGCGAGGGCGACCCCGGGGAGCACGAAGAAGGCGACCCGGAGCCCGGCGGTGGCCCCGGAGGCCCAGGAGTGGTCGACGCTGAGCAGCCAGTTGGAGAAGCCGACGGAGACGACGGCGAGCAGCCCGGGGGCCAGGGAACGCAGCGGGGTGCGGGTGCGGCCCAGCACGAGCGGGGCCAGGGCCAGCTCGGCGGCGAGCGCGACCAACGCCGTACGCAGGTCGCGGATGAACGGGGCGCCGGCGATGAGCAGGGCCGAGGCAAGCAGCGCCGACAGCGGACCGCTCCGCGCGGCGAGACCGCCCCACCGGCCGACCTTGTGCTCGGCTCGGGCCCGTCCCGGGCGTCCCTCTGGGCGCCGAGCTGGACGTTGCTGCCCTTTCGCGGCCGCTGAAGAGGCAGCAAGGTCCAGCTCGGCGGTGTCACCGTGCGGCCCGGTCGGCACGGCGGCCGGGGTGGCGGCGGTGATCCCCGGGGTGAGCCGCACCTCACGGTCGGCGAGGGCAACGAGGTGCGGGTCGTGGGTGGCGACGACCACGCCCAGGCCGGCCTCCCGCGCGGCGAGCACCACGCCGGCCACGGCGGCCCAGGTGAGCCGGTCCTGGCCGACGGTCGGCTCGTCGAGCACGAGGACCGAGGGACCGTGGGCCAGGGCGCCGGCCAGGGCGAGCCGGCGCATCTCCCCGCCGGAGAGGTGGTGCGGGTCGGCGCCCGCGACGTGGGACAGCCCGAGGGTCTCCAGCAGTCCGTCGCCCCGGGCGGCTGCGGCGGTCTCGTCCTGACCCAGGCGCCGGGCGGTCGCGAGCACGTCGTCACGGACCGTGCGCCCGACGACCGCGAGCTCGGCCTGCTGCGGCACCCAGCCGACCCGCGCCGCGAGGTCCGCCGCGGCCCACGCCGCCGGCGTCGGCCCCACGGCCGCAGCGCCGGCCGCCGGGGCAGAGGTCGCCGGGGCAGCGACCGCCGGGCTCCCGGTCGCCCCGGGGGCCGGTCGTGCCGCACGCAGCGGGGCACCGGCCACCACCGACCCCGTCGTGGGCGCCTCCAGCCCGGCGAGCAGCCCGGTCAGCGTGGTCTTGCCCGCTCCGCTGGGTCCGGTCACGGCCACGACCTCACCCGGGCGCACCGCGGCGGTGACCTCCGCCAGCGCCAGGACGGGCCGGGCCGGCTGGTCCGGCAGGCCCAGTCCCGCGCGAGGCGCCCGGGTCACGGTGACCGACGACGCCTCGACCAGCGCATCCCCGGCAGCCGGGTCAGGTTGGTCGCAGGTCCGTCGCGCTGGTGAGACGGGTGTGCCTCTCACCTGGCCGACGGACCTGTCTCCAACGCGGTCGGGGCTCACCGCGCCGGCGGGGGCACACAGCGCCGGGTCCACGAGCAGCGGCGAGGGGGCGCCCTCCCCGGGCACCCAGACCCCGCGGGCGAGCAGCGAGGTCGTCTCCGCGGCCAGCGTCGCCCGCACCGGGCCGTCAGCGCACTCCGCGCCGGAGCCGTCGAGCACGACGACGCGGTCGACCAGGTCCAGCCACGGCTCGACCTGGTGCTCGACCAGCACCAGCGTCGCGCCGGCACCGACCACGGCGTCCAGGACGGCCGCGCGCACCACGGCCGCCGACACCGGGTCGAGCATCGAGGTCGGCTCGTCCAGCAGCACCAGGCCGGGACGCAGGGCGAGCACCCCGGCCAGGGCCAGGCGCTGGGCCTCCCCGCCGGAGAGGGCGCTGGTGGCCCGGTCCACCGGGTGCGGGAACCCCACCGAGCGCAGCGCCTCGGTGACCCGGGCCCAGATGGCGGGGCGCGGCATACCGAGGTTCTCCGGGCCGAACGCCACGTCGCGCCCGACCCGGCCGGCCACCGAGGCGTCCGCGGGGTCCTGCACGAGCAGGCCCACCGCGGCACCGGCCGGCGGGCATCCGTCCACGAGCACCGAGCCGGTCAGGTCTCCGGACTCGGTCGTGGTCAGCACGCCGGCCAGGGCACGCAGCAGCGTCGACTTGCCCGAGCCGCTCGGCCCGGCGAGCAGCACGCGCTCGCCGGGCTCGAGGGTCAGGGACACGTCGGCCAGCACCGGCTCGCGCCGGCCGAACGGTCGCCAGGTGAGCCGGTCGACCTCGACCCGCGAGCCTGCGGCGACCGGGGTGCCGAGACGGTCAGGAGAGGTGGTGCTCACGGACTTCCTGACCGGGCGGGAACGCGTTGAGCGCGCCGGAGCGGGCCAGGGCCCGGACCAGCGCCCAGCCGCCGAGACCGGCCACGAGCGCGCCGGAGACGACGCCGAAGAGCAGGTAGAGGACCTTCCAGGTCGGCGAGTAGTCCGGCACGTAGGACCACCACTCGTAGCCGACGATCTCCAGCACGGCCGCGAGCGCACCGCCGAGGGCGGCGACGACCGGGCCGAACCGGCGCCAGCGCACGGCGGCGAGCACGAGCTCGACGCCCAGGCCCTGGAGCAGGCCGGAGAGGAGCACGGCCACGCCCCACTTGTTGCCGAGGAACAGCTCGACGTTGGCGGCGACGAGCTCGGTGAACAGCGCGGCGCCGGGGCGGCGCACGACGAGGCCGCCGACGACTGCCGGAACGAGCCAGACGCCGAGCGAGAGCTCGGCGGCGGGCGGGAAGCCGGCCGTGGCGGTGCTGATGAGGGGGTAGACGAACGTGTCGAACCCCCAGAAGACGACGCCGAAAGCCACCGCGAGCATGGCGGCGGTGAGCAGGTCGACGCCCCGCCAGGCCAGGAGCCGGCCGGAGGCGGGAATGGTGCTGCGGGCGGACGCGAGGGCGCCCACCGGGGACTGGTGCGTGGTCATGCGTGGTGTTCCTTCTCCCGTGGTGTCCTGTGGATACCTCGGGGAGGTGCGCATCCGGCATACCGGCGTCTGGCGTGCCACACGCAGGTATGCCGGGCACGCACCTGAGATTCCCGACTCCCTTCGCCGGTGCTAACCGGAGCAGGTTCGAGGGTCTGCGGCGAACCGCACTCTCAGCGCTCAGGGCGCTCCCCTGTCGTTCTGCAGATGACGGTACACCC
>DASSPC010000207.1:0-20063 GCA_035699865.1 Oryzihumus sp.
ACCTCGGCCGAGAAGGGGTCCACCCGCCAGTCCGCGGCGTGGGCCGGGACCACGTCGAGGTGGCCGTGGACCGCCAGCCCCGGACGGGAGGAGTCCTGCCCCTCGACGCGTACGAGGACGCTGGCCCGGCCCGGCTCGCTCTCGACGTACAGGGGGTCCAGACCGACCTCGGTGAGCTGGCCCATGACGTACTCGGCGGCCTTGCGCTCCCCCGGCCCGCTGCCGTCGCCGTAGTTGGTCGAGTCGATGCGGATGAGGTCCTGGCAGATCCGCACGACCTCGTCCTCAGGGGCGACGGACGTGACGCGAGCATCGTTGGAGGTCATGGCCTCCACCCTATTCGGGGGGCAGGTGGCGGGTTCGGAGATGCCCCTCGGTGCGTGCTATCGTTCCGACCCGTTGGAACGCCGCAGGGCGCGCCGACACTCACCCTCGTCCGGGTGGCGGAATGGCAGACGCGCTAGCTTGAGGTGCTAGTGCCCTTTATCGGGCGTGGGGGTTCAAGTCCCCCTCCGGACACCACACCAGAAGGCCCCGGTCGCAGCGCGACCGGGGCCTTCTGCGTTCCGGGGGCGCCAACCACGTGGGGCTCCCGAACGTCTCAAGGGTGAGCAGCCCTGCGCCTCCTGGCGCAGACCGCGGCTGCGAGGCACGAGCCACCCGGTCCCACCGGCCCGGGCGAAGGGAGTCGGTCGCCATGCGCAGACCACTGTTGGCCCTCGGCGGAGCCGCTGCCCTGTTCGCCCTGGCGGGCTGCGGCACGACGACGACCCCACAGGCCGCCCCGCCCCCATCGAGCAGCACGACCGCCGCGCCCTCCTCGCCCTCCCCCGCGGCCACCGGTGCGTCCTCCCCGGACGGCCCTCTCACGAACGCCCCGGGCCCGGCGACCCCAACGGGCGCGGCGCCCTGCACCACCGCGCAGCTGCGGCTGGTCGCCGGCCGCGTCGAGGGCACCGCCGGCAGCTTCTACGCCACCTTCCTCCTGCGCAACGGCGGCGCCCACCCGTGCTCGCTGCGGGGCTACCCCGGCTTCGCCCTGCTGTCCGCGGACGGCGCGGTCATCCAGCACCCCGCGACCCGCACCGGCCAGCCGTACCGCACCGTGCTCGTGCGGCCCGGCCAGGCGGGCGTCTTCGTGGTGCGGACCGTCGACGCGACAATCCCGGGCACCGGCTGCGACCCGGGCTGGAAGACGGCCACCGTGCAGGTCTACCCACCCGGCCAGCGCAGCCCGCTGCGCCAGCCCAGCCACCTGCAGGCGTGCAACCTGACCGTGGGACCGGTCACCGCCAGCGGGCCAGCCGGCTGACACGCGCCCGGCATCTCACCCCCACCGGGTGAGGCCGGGCAGGGGCCAGGCCGGTGATGCTCGGGACATGACCGGCCCGGTGCCCGCCCCGATCGCCTTTGGCCCCCAGGTGTGCGCCGACCTCGGGCAGGGCGCCGAACGCGAGTGGCTGCTCGCCGACGGGCTCGGCGGCTATGCCATGGGCACGGCCAGCGGCCTGCGGACCCGGCGCTACCACGGGTTGCTCACGGTGGCCACCGCGCTGCCGGCGCGGATGCTCGCCCTCGCCTCGCTCGACCCGGTGCTCCTGCTGCCCGCCGGACCGGTCCGGCTCGCGGTGCACGAGTGGCGCGGCGGGGCCATCTCACCTGCCGGCCACGTGCTGCTGGAGTCCTTCGACCTCGACGACGGGGTGCCGCGCTGGCGCTGGCGGGTCGGCGAGACCGTGCTGGAGCGTGAGGTGGCGATGCGCCACGGCGGCGCCTCGGTCGCCGTCGTGCACCGGTTGCTGGCCGGACCGCCGGTGCGCCTCGCGCTGGAGCCGCTGTGCACCTGGCGGGACAGCCACGGGGACCGGTTCGGCAACGGCTCGCTGGACGTCGTGCAGGTCGCCGACGGGTTCGAGCTCCCGGGGGCCTACCGGGTTCGCGGGCCGGGTTTCGAGCCGGACGGCCGCTGGTTCCGCGGCGTGCACGCCAGGGCCGAGGCCGCACGCGGGCTCGCACCTGACGAGGACCTGTGGTGCGCCGGGCGCTTCGCCGCCGACCTGGCGCCGGGTGAGGCCCTGCAGGTGGACGCGTGGGCCACCGGCACCGGCACGTCCGTCCCTCCCCCGAGCCCGGAGCGGGTCGTCCTGGAAGCCCGTGAACGGTCCCGCCGGCTGGTCGCGAGCGCCGCGGTGCCGGACGGCGTGGCCGCCCGGCTGGTCCTGGCCGCCGACGCCTTCGTCGTGGACGCCTCCGGGCACCCCGAGGTCGTCGCCGGCTACCCGTGGTTCGGCGCCTGGTCGCGGGACACGATGACCTCCTACGAGGGGCTGTTCCTGGCGACCGGGCGGGCCGCGCAGGGCGAAGCGCTGCTGCGCCACTACGCCGGCACGGTCTCGGAGGGCATGCTCGCCAACACCGCGGACACCGGGACGCTGGAGTACAACACCGCCGACGCGACGCTGTGGTTCGTCCATGCCCTGGGGCGCCACCACGAGGTCACCGGCGACGCAGACCTGGCGACCGGGCTGCTGCCGGTGGTCGACGCCGTGGTCGCGGCCCACCTGGAGGGGACGCGCTACGGCATCGGGGTCGACACCGCCGACGGGCTGCTCCGGCAGGGCGCGGAGGGCTACGCACTGACCTGGATGGACGCCCGGGTCGACGGGCGGCCGGTGACCCAGCGGGCCGGCAAGGCGGTGGAGCTCAACGCCCTGTGGGTGCGCGCGCTGGCCGTGGCGGCCCGCCTGCGTCGCCTGGCCCGCCGCCCCTCCGACGACGTCGATGCGCTGGCGCGGCAGGCCTGCTCGTCGTTCGCGGGCCGGTTCCCGCGCGGGGGCGGCGCGCTGTTCGACGTGGTCGACGGTCCCGCCGGGGATGACGCGTCGCTGCGCCCCAACATGCTGCTCGCCGTCTCCCTGCCCGACGCCCCGCTGCGCGACCCCGCGGTGGTGCATGCCGCGGCGCCGCTGGTCACCCCGCTCGGCCTGCGCAGCCTGGCCCGGGGCGCACCGGACTACCGGGGGCGGCACCGTGGTGGTCCCGCCGAGCGGGACAGCGCCTACCACCAGGGCACTGTCTGGCCGTGGCTGCTCGGGCCGTACGTCGAGGCGGCCCGGCGCACAGGCGCCCCGGTCGGCGACCCGCTCGGCGGCCTGGTGCGCCACCTCGCGGAGTGGGGGCTCGGCTCGGTCTCGGAGACGGGGGACGGGGACGCCCCGCACGGCGGCACCGGCTGCCCGTTCCAGGCCTGGTCGGTCGCCGAGGCCCTCCGCGCCTGGCGGCTGACCCACGACAGCACCGGCCAGGAGTGACGGGGCCGCCGGGCGGGCACCCGTGGCGAGGACGCAGGACAACGACGCACGACCCGTGACGAAGGAGAGCACCATGGCCGAGCAGCAGCACCCGGTGACCGCCGAGCACGCCCGGCTCGCCGCCGCCCACGAGGAGGGCGACCAGGGCTGGGCCGCCTGGGGGCCCTACCTCAGCGAGCGCGCCTGGGGCACCGTCCGGGAGGACTACAGCGCCACCGGTGAGGCGTGGGACTTCCTGCCCCACGACGCGGCACGCTCCAAGGCGTACCGCTGGAACGAGGACGGCCTGGCCGGGGTCTGCGACCGCGGCCAGACGTGGTGCCTGGCGCTGGCGCTGTGGAACGGGGTCGACCCCATCCTCAAGGAGCGGGTGTTCGGCCTGGCCGGGCCGGAGGGCAACCACGGCGAGGACGCCAAGGAGTACTGGTGGTACCTCGACTCCACCCCCACGCACTCGTGGATGCGGTGGCGCTACCACTACCCCCAGCGGGAGTTCCCCTACACCGACCTGGTGCAGCAGAACCGCGGTCGTGGGAAGGACGACCCGGAGTACGAGCTGGTCGACACCGGCGTCTTCGACGAGGGCCGCTTCTGGGCGGTGACGGTGGACTACGCCAAGGCGGGGCCGACCGACCTGTGCCTGCGCGTCGCCGTCCACAACCACGGGCCGGAGGAGGCCACGCTGCACGTGCTGCCGACCCTGTGGTTCCGCAACACCTGGGCGTGGGGGCGCGACCCCTACCGTCCCGAGATCCGGGCGGAGGACCACCGGCTGGTGGCCGTCCACCACGGCAGCGGCCCCCTCGTCCTCGCCGGCGACGGCTCCCCCGAGCCGCTGGTGTGCGAGAACGAGACCAACTTCCAGCGGCTGTACGGCGTCGCCAACACCACGCCGTTCCCCAAGGACGGGATCAACGACCGGCTCGTGTCCGGCGCCGCGACCGTCAACCCCGAGGGCGTCGGCACCAAGGCCGCGCTCCACTACACGGTGACCGTGCCCGCGGGCGGGTCGCGCGAGATACGGCTGCGGCTGTCCCGTCCGTCCGGGGAGCCGGACCTCGGCAGCGGGTTCGCGTGGACCATGCAGGCCCGCGAGGAGGAGGCGGACGAGTACTTCCGGGCGCTGACGCCGGCCGGGACGTCCGCGGACGAGGCCCGGGTGCTGCGCCAGGCGCTGGCGGGCCTGCTGTGGAGCAAGCAGTACTACGCCTACGACGTGCGGCAGTGGCTCGACGGGGACCCGGCCGGCCCGCCGCCACCGCCGGTGCGCCAGCAGGGGCGCAACAGCAGGTGGAAGCACGTCGCGAACGCCGACGTCATCTCCATGCCCGACACGTGGGAGTACCCGTGGTACGCCGCGTGGGACCTGGCCTTCCACACCGCGGTCCTGGCCCACGTCGACCCGCGCTTCGCCAAGGACCAGCTGCTGTTGATGACGACCGAGCGGTACATGCACCCCAACGGCCAGCTCCCGGCGTACGAGTGGGCCTTCGGCGACGTCAACCCGCCGGTGCACGCCTGGGCGGCGCTGGAGGTGTTCCGCATCGACGGCGGCACCGACACCGACTTCCTCGAGCGCATCTTCCACAAGCTCATCGCCAACTTCACGTGGTGGCTCAACCGCAAGGACCCCGACGGCAACAACCTGTTCGAGGGCGGCTTCCTCGGCCTCGACAACATCGGCCTGTTCGACCGCTCGGCGCCGATGCCGTCGGGCGTGCACCTGGAGCAGGCCGACAGCACCGCGTGGATGGTCATGTACGCCCTCGACATGTTCCGGATGGCCATGGTGCTCGCCGAGCACGACCCGACCTACGAGGACATGGCGATCAAGTTCGCGCGCCACGCGATCACGATCACCGTCACCGCCAACCAGCAGGGGCTGTGGGACGAGGAGGACGGGTTCTACTACGACCGGCTGCGCACCGACGACGGCCGGGTCCTCGAGCTGAAGGTCCGCTCGATGGTCGGGGTGGTGCCGCTGTTCGCCGTGGCCGTGGTCGGCGAGCGGCGGCTGGCCCAGCTGCGCCGCCTCGTCCTGACGTGGGCACAGGAGCATGCCCCCGAGCTGGTCGAGGTGGTCGAGACCGACGAGCGACGGCACGTGCTGTCCCTGATCCGGCCGGACCGCCTCGTGCGGGTGCTGGGCACGGTGCTCGACGAGGAGCAGTTCCTCTCCCCGCACGGCCTGCGCTCGATGTCGGCCTGGCACCGCGACCACCCGCTGCACGTGCAGCTGCGCGGCAGTGACTTCTCCGTCGACTACGAGCCCGGGGAGTCGCACACCGTGATGTTCGGCGGCAACTCCAACTGGCGCGGGCCGGTGTGGTTCCCGCTGAACTACCTGGCCGTCCAGGCGCTGCGCACCTACGAGCAGGAGTACGGCGCGCGGCTGACCGTCGAGCACCCCACCGGGTCGGGACGGCACTGCCGGCTGGGCGAGGTCGCCGACGACCTCAGCCGTCGCCTGGTCTCGACCTTCTGCGACGACGCCCAGGGACGCCGGCCCGTCTTCGGCGACTGCGAGCTGTTCCAGACCGACCCCGCCTGGCACGACCTGATCCCGTTCCACGAGTACTTCCACGGGGACACCGGGGCGGGCCTGGGCGCCGGGCACCAGACCGGGTGGACCGCCCTGGTGGCCAACCTCATCCTCCAGCGCGGGGAGCGGACCGCCACCGCGCGACCGGCGGCCGTGCCCCGCGCGGAGCCTGTCGCGCGACCGTGACCGGCGGGGCCGGCGGAGTCGACGGGTTCGGCGGGCGAGTCCCTCCCGCCGGGCGCCGGCCGCGCGTCCCCGGGACCGCGGTGCTGGCCCTGGTGCTGGGCCTGGCGGTGGCCGTGGTGGTCGTGCACGCCACCAACGTGGCCTTCTCGGTGGTCGGCCTGAGCCCGGCGTGGGCCATCGCGGTGCTCGCCGGCAGCCTGCTGGGCAGCGCCATCAACGTGCCGGTGCTCTCCCTCCTGGCCGAGCCGGAGGACTCCGGGCCGGGGCGGGTCGTGGTCGTCCGGGGCGGGATGGCCTGGACCCTGTGGCTGGACCGGCCCCGGCGCATCACGGTCGCGGTGAACGTCGGCGGGGCGATCATCCCCAGCGCGGTCTCGGTCTACCTGCTGGTCCGCACCGGGCTGTGGTGGGGCGGGCTGTTCGTCGTGGCGCTGGTCGCGCTGGTGGTGCACCGCTTCGCGACACCGGTGCGCCGGGTCGGCATCGTCGTGCCGATGATCCTGCCGGCACTGACCGCGGCTGCCGCGGCGCTGGCGGTCGCCGACCGCGCGGACGCGCCGGTGCTGGCCTACGTCGGCGGCACCCTGGGCACGCTCGTCGGCGCCGACCTGACCAACCTCGCAGCGGTGCGCCGGATGCCCGCCTCGCGGGTCTCGATCGGCGGGGGCGGGACCTTCGACGGAGTCTTCGTCTCGGGAGTGCTCGCCGTGCTGCTGGCAGCCCTGAGGTGAGGCACGGCATACCCGCATCGGGCCCGCCCTGCCCGGGGACCTTTGGCACTCCGGCAGATCTGCACGGCCGCCCTACGCTCGCCGTGAGGGGGTCACAAGCGTCCGGGCCCAGGGCACCCGCCCCGGGACGGAGCCGGAGAGGGAGGAACGATGCTTCACGCCGCAGCCGAATGGGGGACCGGGCAAGTGTTCTGGTCCATGTTCTGGTTCTTCATGTTCTTCATCTGGATCTGGCTGCTGATCGTCATCTTCGGTGACATCTTCCGCAGCGACGACCTCTCCGGCTGGGGCAAGGCCCTGTGGACGATCTTCGTCATCGTCCTGCCCTACCTCGGCGTCTTCGTCTACCTCATCGCCCGGGGCCACAAGATGCAGGAGCACGCCCAGGAGACCGCGGCCCGCACGCGGGGCTACCAGCCGCCCGCCGCGGCCGCACCGGGCCACGACGGCAGCACCGCCGAGGAGATCAGCCGCCTGGCCGACCTGCGCGACCGCGGTGTGATCAGCGAGGCGGAGTTCCAGCAGGCCAAGACCCGCGCGCTCACCTGAGCCGCCCGACCCGCACCGGGCCCGTCCCTGCAGGGGGACGGGCCCGGTGTGTAACGTCGAGGGCCGGGCCAGGGGGCCGGACTCGCGTCGCGCCGCCGCCTCCTGCGGCCCGTGACCAGCGATCCCCAGCCGCGCTTGGAGGTATGCCGCTGTGCACCTTCCGACCAACCACCTGACCGTCTCCTCCCGCCCGGACCTGCGCCGCGCCGGGGCCGCCGCCGCCCTGGCGGTCGTCGGCTTCGCCGTCCTCGCCACGTTCAGCAGCCCGCACTCGCCCCAGCTCGGCGCCAAGCTGCTGGCCTTCGGCGGGGCCACGCTGTTCGCCGTCGTCGCCGCCGTGGCCGTGCGCAGCGGCGCGAACGAGGTGGCTCGGGTGGCCGCGCTGCGCGCCGGGCCCGGCACCGCGTCGAACCTGCGCCTGGGCCTGACGATGGCCGGCTACGTCGTCGTCGCCTCGGCCACGCTGAGCCTGCTGCAGGTGCCCATCGAGAAGCTGCTGCTCTCCGGCGCCATCACCGGCGTGGTCATCGGCATCGCCGCCCAGCAGGCCCTGGCCAACCTCTTCGCCGGGCTGGTGCTGCTGACCTCCCGGCCCTTCGACGTCGGCCAGTGGATCGTGCTGCGCTCGGGCGGGCTCGGGGGCGAGTACGCCGGCGAGGTGGTCGGCGTGGGGCTGACCTACACCGAGCTGCTCACCGACGAGGGACGCTTCTCCCTGCCCAACGCCGGGGTCCTTGCCGCGGCCACCGGTCCGCGGCAGCGACCCGGCCACGTGCGCCCGGCCCCCCGCGGTGCACGGCCGCTCCTGTCCGAGGTGTCCCGCTCCTCCTGACACGCAGGTTTCAGCCCGGCGACGCCGGGCGTTCACCCGCGTCGACAGCGGGGGCGGCAGGGTCTGGGGCACCCCGCCGACGACGAGGAGTGCCATGCCCGCCCACCGCCTGATCGCCCTGACCGCACTGGCCCTGGCCGGCACCCTCGCCGGGGCCGCCCCCTCGTTCGCCGGGACCCCGGCGCAGGGCAGGGACCGGGAGCGGTCCTTCGCCGTGATCGGGGACGTCCCCTACGGCGCGGACCAGGTCGCGGCCTTCCCCCGCTGGGTCCAGCAGATCAACGCGGCCGACCCGGCCCTGACCTTCCACGTCGGGGACATCAAGAACGGCTCCACCCGGTGCGACGAGCCGTACTACCGGATGATCCGGGCCGACTTCGACCGCTTCGAGAACCCCCTCGTCTACACCCCCGGGGACAACGAGTGGACCGACTGCCACCGCGAGAACAACGGCGGCTACGCGCCGCTGGGCCGCCTCGCCCTGGACCGTCAGGTCTTCTTCGACCACCCCGGTACGACGCTGGGGCAACACCCTGCGCGCGTCACCTCCTCGGCGGCAGAGGGGTTCCCCGAGAACGTCCGGCTGCGCCGGAACGAGGTCGACTTCGCCGTCGTCCACGTCGTCGGCAGCAACAACGACCTGCAGCCGTGGACCGGCCTGGGCCAGAACACCCCCACCAGGGAGCAGGTCGCCGAGGAGCAGGCCCGGATGGCCGACAGCATCGCGGTCATCCGCGCGGCCTTCGCGCAGGCCCGCCGGCGTCACGACCGGGCGGTCGTGGTGATGCAGCAGGCCGACATGTTCGACCCCACCTACACGCCCGCGTGGACGGACATCTCCGCGTTCCAGCCGCTGGTGCAGGCGCTCACGGACGAGGCGTCGCGCTTCGACGGCCCGGTCTACCTGTTCAACGGAGACAGCCACGTCTTCCACACCGACCGGCCGCTGGCCGCCGGGTCGCCGTGGCTGGCGACCTACGGCGTGCACGGCAGCGCCGACAACCTCCGGCGGGTCACCGTCGACGGGTCGAGCAACAACACCGACTGGCTGCGGGTCACGGTCACCCAGCCGGGCGCGGCCGACGTGCTCAGCTGGGAGCGGGTCCCCTACACCCCCTGACCGTCGGGCCGGTGAAACGCCAGGCCGCCCGACGAGACGAGGGGAACATGACCCAGACCCCCTCCCTCGAGTCACTGGTCCGCACGCGCGAGTCGCTGCACCAGGTCGCCGAGCACGTCCTCGCGGCTGCCCGCAAGCGGCAGACCGGCCACTTCACCCTGCGCGCGAGCCCCGGCGGCTTCTGCACCCCTCCCCTCGATGACGGGCGTGTGATCGCCGTCGACCACACGGACATCACCGTCACCGACGCCGCCGGCGCGCACCGGGCCCCGCTCACGACCGTGCGCGCCGCTGCAGACCTCGTCGGCATCACGGCCGGCTTCCCCACCACGCACGGCTGGGCCACCCCGCTGGAGCCGGACGCCACCTTGACCGTCGACCCCGCGGCAGCGGACACCCTTGCCGCCTGGTTCGCCCTCGGGCAGCGGGCCCTGGAGGTGCTGGTGGCAGAGCTCGCCGACGAGCACCCCAGCGACCCGAGCCTCTTCCCGGAGCACTTCGACCTCGGGGTGACCATCGCCGAGGTCAACTACGGCGTCTCCCCGGGGGACGGCCGGATCGCGGAGCCGTACGTCTACGTGGGGCCGTTCGCCGGTCCGCCGACGCAGGACGAGTACTGGAACGCGCCCTTCGGGGCCACCCTGCCGCGCGCACGGGTGGCCACCAGCGACGACGCACTGGCCTTCTTCCGCGAGGGCCACCGCCGGCTGCGCACCCGGGCGTAACACCCGGCACCGGGACGCGACTACGAGGGATGGGCGGCGTCCCCTGCCGTCCGGGCCGCACAGCGGCTTCCCCACGCAGCAGGAGGACGTCATGGAAGGACTGCAGGGCAAGGTCGCCCTCGTCACGGGGGGCAGCTCCGGGATCGGGCAGGCGATCGCCATCCGGCTCGGCGAGGAGGGCGTCGACGTGGCGATCAACTACGTCGGCCGGCCCGAGGGAGCGGAGGCGACCAGGGACGCCATCGAGCACGGGGTCGACATCTGCATGAAGCAGATGGCTGCCGCCGGCACCCGGCCCACGCTGGTGGCCGCCGATGTCGCCTCCGAGGCCGACGTCGACGCGATGTTCGCCCGGGTGCTGTCCGAGTACGGGCGGCTCGACTTCCTCGTCAACAACGCCGGCATCCAGGTTGCCGCCGACAGCGATGCCCTCTCCCTGGAGGACTTCGACCGCGTCCTCGCGGTCAACCTTCGCGGTGCCTTCCTGTGTGCCCAGCACGCGATCCGCCACTTCCTCGCAGACGGGCACCCGGGCTCGATCGTCAACGTCTCCAGCGTCCACCAGGTGATCCCCAAGCCCCGCTTCCTCGCCTACTCGGTCTCCAAGGGAGGGATGCAGAACCTCACGCACACGCTCGCCCTGGAGTACGCCGCGCGGGGCATCCGGGTCAACGGCATCGGCCCGGGCGCAACGGTCACGCCGATCAACCGGTCCTGGATCGACGACCCGGTCAAGCGGCAGGCGGTCGAGAGCCACATCCCGATGCGCCGCGCGGGAACCGCGGAGGAGATGGCGGCGGTGACGGCGTTCCTGTGCTCCGACGAGTCGGCGTACGTCACCGGACAGACCATCTTCGTCGACGGCGGCCTGACGCTGTTCCCCTCGTTCGAGACCACCTGGTCCAGCGAGTGAGCGCGGCCGTGACCACCGCGAGCGCCGCTGTGGGAGTGCTGGACACCAGCGGCTGGTTCCCTTCCCGCTACGGCCCGGACGACCAGGCCGGCGCGATCAACGAGGTCACGCCCGCCACCGTGCTGGCCGCCGTGCGCCTGGTGCGTCAGGGCCGGGTCCACGACCTGTCCCACGACCTCCACGCGGACGTGCCGGCCTTCTCCGGCCGCACCTTCCGCCAGTACCTGACGACGAACTACCACCAGGTCAACCGGCGCGCTCCGGGCGCGGGCCCGCACGGGCTGGGGCTGAACAACGTCAACTGGATCGTCGAGCAGGTCACCGCGACCCAGCAGATGGGCACCCACATGGATGCCCTGAACCACCTCCAGGTCGGCGACCGGACCTACAACGGGCACCGGCTGGCCGACATCGTCGAGGACCACGGGACCAACCGCCTCGGCGTGGACACCCTGCCGCAGGTGGTCACCCGGGGCCTGCTCGTCGACGTGGCCGCGGCGCGTGGGGTCGAGCACCTCGACCCCGGTGAGGTCATCACACCGGAGGAGGCGCAGGCCGTGCTGCGGGTGGACGGCCTGCGCGTCTCCCCCGGCGACGCCGTCCTGTTCCACACCGGGTGGGGGCGCCTCTGGGGAAGGGACAACAGCCGGTATGCCGCGGGCGAGCCCGGGCCGGGCAGCCGCCTCGGGCAGTGGCTGGCCGAGCAGCGCGTGGCGCTCACGGGCTGCGACACGTGGAGCTACGGCCCCTACCCGCCGGAGGACCCCCAGCGGCCCTTCGTCGTCCCCCAGGTGCTCAACGTGCGCCACGGCGTCGTGGTCCTCGAGAACCTGCGTCTGTCCGAGATCGCCGAGAACCGGGTCCACGAGTTCCTGCTCGTGGTCTCCCACGCCAAGCTGCGCGGCGCCACCGGTGCGTGGGTCGCCCCGCTGGCCATCACCTGAGGAGATTCGTCATGGCCGACCACTACGACGTCATCGTCATCGGGTCGGGTGCCGGTGGTGGCACCCTGACCCGCGCCCTGGCACCCACCGGCAAGCGCGTGCTCCTGCTGGAACGCGGGGACTGGATGCCGCGGGAGATCGAGAACTGGGACTCGAAGGCGGTGTGGGTGGACAAGCGCTACCTCAACGCCGGGAAGTGGACCGACGCCGCGACCGGCAAGCAGTTCACGCCCAAGCAGCACTACTACGTCGGCGGCAACACCAAGGTGTACGGCGCCATCCTGTTCCGCTTCCGGGAGAAGGACTTCGGCGAGATCCGGCACGTGGACGGCATCTCGCCCGCGTGGCCGATCTCCTACGCCGACCTCGAACCGTGGTACGAGCGGGCCGAGCAGCTCTACCAGGTCCACGGCACCCACGGGGTGGACCCGACCGAGCCACCCAGCCGCACGGCATACCCGTTCCCGGCGATCAGCCACGAGCCGCGCATCCAGCAGCTGTCCGAGGACCTGACGCGCGCCGGGCTGCACCCCTTCCCGTTGCCCAACGGCATCCTCATCGACGAGCTGGCCATGCACCGCTCCGCCTGTGTCCGCTGCGCGACCTGCGACGGCTACCCCTGCATCACCAACGGCAAGGCGGACGCGGCGGTGATTGCCGTGGAGCCGTCGCTGCACTACCCCAACGTCACCCTGCTCACGGGGGCACAGGTGGTGCGGCTGGACACCGACGCCGGCGGGCGCACCGTGAACGGCGTCGTCGTCCAGCGCGACGGCGCACAGGAGACCTACTCCGCCGACGTCGTCGTGGTCGCCGCCGGAGCCATCAACAGCGCTGCGCTGCTGCTGCGCTCGGTCAGCGACCGGCACCCCGACGGGCTGGGCAACGGCTCGGGCGTCGTCGGACGGCACCTGATGATGCACAACAACTCGTCGCTGATCGCGTTCTCCAGGACGCCGAACCCCACGAAGTTCCAGAAGACGCTGGGGATCAACGACTTCTACTTCGGCGACCCCGACAGTGACTGGCCCTACCCCCTCGGGGCGATGCAGATGCTGGGCAAGAGCGACCAGGTGCTCATCGCGTTCGACGTCCCCGACACGCCGGACCCCGCGGAGGTCGCGCGGCACGCGATGGACTTCTGGCTCACGACCGAGGACCTGCCGCTGCCGGACAACCGGGTGACCGTGGGCCCGGACGGGCAGATCACCCTGGCGTACACGCCCACGAACCTCGAGGAGCACCGGAGGCTGCGGGCCAGGTTCGAGTCGCTGCTCTCGGCAATGCAGTGCCGGGAGGAGGTCTACGAGAACCTGTCGTACGTCGGCGGGCGCCTCGGCATCGCCGCGGTCGCGCACCAGAACGGCACGGTCCGCTTCGGGACCGACCCGGCCACCTCCGCGCTGGACCTGGACTGCCGCATGCACGAGGTCGACAACGTCTACGTCGCCGACTCGAGCTTCTTCGTGTCGGCCTCGGCCGTGAACCCGACGCTGACCATCTTCGCCAATGCCCTGCGGGTGGCCGAAGCCGTGGCCCAGCGCCTCGGGACGACGACACTCGGGCAGACGACCACGACGGACCGGGCGCCGGAGCTCACATCGTCACGGAGGTGACCGGGCCTCCGGCGGAGGCTGCGCCGCGGTGGGCCACGGGCACGCCGCGGCGCAGCAGCGTCAGGGCGAGCAGCGGGAAGACCAGCACCGAGACCAGGCCCGCGCAGATCATCGCCGCGCCCGTGACCGGAGAGACGAGCCGGAGCTCCAGGCCGATCTGCACGGCCGTGACGATGAACGGCAGGGACGTGGCCTGCAGCAGGCCCGCGGCGAGGGTGTCAGGGCGTCCGAACGAGCGCAGGTACAGCAGCGCCGGCACCCCGCGCACCACCAGCAGCGCAACCAGGAGGACCGGCACCCGGAGCAGCGCCCCCGGGCTGGCGAACAGCCCGGTCAGGTCCAGCCGGATGCCGCTGCCCACGAAGAACACCGGGACCAGGAAGCCGAAGCCGATGGCCTCCAGCTTGCTGCGGAACCGGGGGTGGCTGGCCGCGTCGCGGTCGACGATGCCGACCACGGTGCCGGCCAGGAACGCCCCCAGGATGCTCTCCAGGCCGAACCGCTCGGCCAGGAAGGTGAACGCCACGAGCAGCAGCACGGCGAACCGGATGCGGATCTCGGCGGTGGTGTCCTGGAGCCGCACGAGCACCTCCCCCAGGCGCATGGACCGTCCTGCCCTGGCCACCGCGAAGGCCGTCGCCCCGACGAGCACCGCGAACGCGACCAGCAGCCCGACCCGGGTGCCGGTGCTCCCGCTGGACGCCGAGAACAGCAGCGACAACAGCACGATCGCCGAGAAGTCCGCCACGGTGGCCGCCACGATCGCGGTCTGGCCGACCTCGCTGTCGGCCTGTCCGGCGTCCTTGAGCACCGGCACCACCAGCCCCAGCGACGTCGCCGACAGGGCGACCGCCACGAGCAGGGGGCTGCTCGTCCACCCGAGCGCCGTCAGGCCGAGCCCGAGCGGCACGCCGAGCGCCAGGGTGAGGAGGTACCCGAGGGCCGAGACCCGCAGCAGCCGGCCGCGCAGCCGACTCGCGTCGATCTCCAGGCCGGAGAGGAAGAGCAGGAACGCCAGCCCGATCAGGCCCAGCACCTGGATCGGCAGGTCCAGACGCACCCAGCCGAGGACCGACGGCCCCAGCACGATGCCGGCGACGATCTCCAGGACCACCGAGGGCACGCGGACCCGGGGCGCGAAGCCGAGCAACAGCGGGATGCCCGCGGCGACGAGGCACACGACCAGGAGGCCACCGAAGGAGACGTCCGGCATCATGACGCGGCCTCCCGGTCCTCCAGCAGGTGCAGCCAGACCTCGCTGAGCGTGGGGAACGCCGGCACGGCGTGGCGCAACCGCGCCAGGGGCACCTCGCCGACGATCGCCACCGTCGCCGCATGCAGCAGCTCCTGGACCCCGGGTCCGGTGAACGTCGCACCGACGAGCACGTCCCGGGCGGGGTCGACCACGAGCCGTGCCGTCCCCTCAACACCTTCCCCGAGCGTGTATGCACCGGGCACGTCGCCCAGAGCGGTGGTCAGGACCCGCACGTCGAGCCGGCGCTCGTGGGCCTGCGCCGTGGTCAGCCCCACGGCCGCGACCTGGGGGTCGGTGAACGTCACCCGCGGAACGGCGCCGTCACTGGCCAGGTCCCGCGCCTCCAGGCCGAGGATGACGTCGGCAGCGACCCGCGCCTGGTACTTGCCCATGTGCGTGAGGGGAGCCTTCCCGTTGCAGTCGCCCACGGCATACAGCCACCCGCCCTCGACCCCGATGGCGCGCTCCTGCTCGTCCACCGGGACCGGCCGGCCCGGCTCCAGGCCGACCGTGCCCAGCCCGAGCTCCGCGGTGGCGGGGCGACGTCCCGCCGCGACGAACAGCTCATCGGCGGTGACCGCCCCCACCCCGTCGAGCTCCACGGTGACCGGGCCCCCGGGCGAACGACGGGTCACCCGGCGCACCCGTGACCCGACGTGCACCCGCACCTTTTCTGCCTCCAGGGCGGCCCGGACCTGCTCGCCGGCGAAGGGCTCCTCGCGCGGCAGCAGCCCGTGCGCCCCCTCGAGCAGCGTCACCTCCGCCGTGCCGAGGCGGTGGAACGCCTGCGCCATCTCCAGGCCGGCCGCTCCCCCGCCGAGCACGACCAGCGACCCGGGCAGCGCCTTGGCCGCGGTGATGTCCCGGTTGTCCCAGGCCATCGCCTCGGCGAGACCCTCCACCGGGGGCAGCGCGGGGGCAGACCCCGTCGCCAGCAGCACCGCCCGCCGGGCCCGCAGCCGCCGCGCCTCACCACCGCCGGTGGTCACGACGACTGACCGGTCGCCGTCCAGCCGTCCGCTCCCCCGGACCAGGTCGATGTCGTGCTGCTCCAGCCAGGGCAGCTGTCCACTGTCGTCCCAGCTGCTCGTCATGACGTCGCGCCGCGCGAACGCGGCCTCGACGTCGATGACGCCGGTGACCGCCTGGCTGGCGCCGGGCACCCGCCTGGCTGCGGCCAGGGCGTCACCCGGCCGCACCAGTGTCTTGCTCGGGATGCAGCCCCAGTAGGAGCACTCGCCGCCGACGAGCTCACGCTCGACGAGGGACACCGCCAGCCCGCCCCCGGCCAGCCGACCCGCGGCGTGCTCGCCGGCCGGGCCCGCACCGACCACGATGACGTCGTACTCGTCCATGGCCTGTCCTCACCTGATCGTCGCGGCCGCGACCGGCACGCGGTAGCTCTGGCCCAGCCAGGAGCGCGGCGCCCGAAGGCGACGGCGCGTGCTCTCGACTCGGCCCATGCGACGTCGTCCCCCGGGACCGGCCGGGCGTTACGCAGCCCCGCCGATCCCGCCCAGTAACGCCCGGCCGGCTCCCGCGACTGCAGGGGTACGCCACTGATCGGAGCACCCCATGTCCACCACCCCCATCGCCGACCACGCCCTGCTGTCCGACCGTCACTCCAGCGCCCTCGTCGACCACCAGGGCTCGGTGGAGTGGCTGGCCTTCCCACGGTTCGACAGCCCGTCGGTCTGCGGCCGCCTGCTCGGCCCCGACGCCGGGCACTGGCAGGTGCAACCGGTCGCCCCGGCGACCACGAGCCGGCGGTACGTCGGGCACAGCCTGGTGCTGGAGACGACGTTCACCACCGACACGGGCACGCTCGTCCTGACCGACGCCCTCGCCATGGGGCCGGGCAACGAGGGCCACGCCCTGGGCACCGACGTGCCGCATCTGCTGGTGCGCCGGCTGGAGTGCACGGACGGCTCGGTGGAGGTGTCCGTGCACTACGCCCCCCGACCGGAGTACGGCCTGGTCGTGCCGCTGCTGTCACACGTCGAGGGCGCCGTGACCGCCCGGGGCGGCGCCGACTGGCTGGTGCTGAGCTGTCCCGTGCCGCTGGGCATCGAGATGGCGCACGCCTCCGGCCGGGTGTCCCTGCGGGCCGGTGAGGCCCTCCACATGGGTCTGCAGTGGTCGACGCTGGAGACGACCCCGGCGCGTGCCTGGACCCAGCCGGAGCTCGCCGACGCGCTGGAGCGCACCCTGCAGGCGTGGGAGTCCTGGTCAGCCCTGCACCAGGCGTACGACGGGCCGTGGACCGACCTCGTGCACCACAGCGGGCGCGTGCTGCAGGGGCTCTCGTTCCAGCCGAGCGGGGCCATCGTCGCCGCCGCGACGACCTCGCTGCCCGAGGGTGTCGGAGGCGAGCGCAACTGGGACTACCGCTACTCGTGGGTGCGGGACGCCAGCTTCACCATGGAGTGCCTGTGGGTGGCCGCCTGTCCGGACGAGGCCGACGACTTCTTCGGGTTCATGACCACCGCGGCCGCCTCGGGCGTCGGCCCCGGTCACGGCCTGCAGATCATGTTCGGCATCGGTGGGGAGCACGACCTGAGCGAGCGGGAGCTGGCGCACCTGCCGGGGTGGAAGGACAGCCGACCGGTCCGGGTCGGGAACGGGGCATGGAACCAGCGTCAGATCGACGTGTACGGCGAGCTGCTGGGGGCCGCGCACCGGCTCGCCGAGCAGCTCGGCTCGATCGACGAGGACACACGCCACTTCCTCGTGGCCTGCGCCGACACCGCCGCCGAGCACTGGGTGGAGAAGGACCAGGGCATCTGGGAGGTCCGGGGCGACCCGCAGCACTTCCTGTACTCCAAGGTGATGTGCTGGGTCGCCCTGGACCGGGCCATCGCCATGGCGGACCTGCTGGGCGCCGCCGACAAGGTGCCCGAGTGGACGCGACGCTGCCAGGAGATCCGCGAGACCGTGCTGCGCGACGGGTGGAACGAGGACGCCGGGGCGTTCACGCAGTACGTCGGGTCGACCGCCCTCGACGCCTCCAACCTGATGATGGCCATCGTCGGGTTCCTGCCGGCCACCGACCCGCGGATGCTCTCGACGATCGACGCCGTTGCCGACCGGCTCACCGATGACCGCGGCCTGGTGTACCGCTACCGCACCGAGGGCGGGGTCGACGGGCTCAAGGGAGAGGAGGGCACCTTCCTGCTGTGCACCTTCTGGCTGGCGCAGGCGCTGGCCATGGCCGACCAGGTCGACCGGGCGCGGGAGGTGTTCGAGCGCGCCGCCGGGTACGTCAACGACGTCGGCCTGCTCGCCGAGGAGGTGGACCCGATCACCGGCGAGATGCTGGGCAACTTCCCCCAGGCGTTCAGCCACATCGGACTGGTCAACGCCGCCTGGGCGATCGCGGAGGCTGAGCGCCGGTCCCGCGCGGGGCTATCCTCGGGTGGGTAAGCCCGGCACGCGCCGCGACCGACCCCGGACGTGGCACGGGGTGAGCGCGCACGGACCCACCGGCCGTGGCGAGCGTCCCGGGACGGCGGCCGGACGGCACAGGGGGCCGCACGAGGAAGCCACCATGGCGCCAGAACCCCCGAACCCCGTCAGCGCCGGCGCGGCGGCGGGCACCCGGACGGCGAGTCCGCGACCAGGTGACCAGGAGATGGTGCGCCGCCTCCGCTCCGGTGACGACCGCGCCTTCGCCGAGGTCGTCGACGCCTGGTCTCCGGTGATGCTGCGGGTGGCCCGGTCACACGTGTCCACGGACGCATCTGCCGAGGAGGTCGTGCAGGAGGCCTGGATGGCGGTGATCAGGGGGCTGGACCAGTTCGAGGGTCGCTCGGCGCTGCGCACCTGGGTCTTCCGCATCCTGACCAACCTGGCCAAGACCCGGGGCGTGCGCGAGTCCCGCACCGTCCCGCTGTCGTCCCTGGACTCCGGCGAGGCCTCGGGTCCGTCTGTCGACCCCGAGCGGTTCAGGACGGCTGACGACCCGTGGCCGGGAGGCTGGACCCCCGTGGGCGGGCCCTCGCGCTGGCAGCCGACCCCCGAGGACACCAGCCTCACGGGTGAGCTGCGCGAGCAGCTCTCGACGTCACTGACGCGACTGCCCGGGCGGCAGAAGGCCGTCGTCAGCCTGCGCGACGTCCACGGGCTGAGCGCGGAGGAGGTGTGTTGGGCCCTCGGTATCAGCGCGACGAACCAGCGGGTCCTGCTCCACCGTGCCCGGTCGCGCCTGCGCCGGGACCTCGAGGCCTACGTCGCGACCGCGGAAGGGCAGGACCGGTCATGAGCGGTCCGGCGCCGGAGCCCGGCACCACGGTCACCTGCGCCGAGCTCGTCGAGCTCGTGACCGACTACCTCGAAGGCGTCCTCGACAAGGAGATGGCGGACGAGATCGAGGCCCACCTCGCGCTGTGCGAGGGCTGTGCCGTCTACCTCGAGCAGATGCGCACGACGATCGACCTGCTGGGGCACGTACCGGTGAGCTCCTTGTCCACACCGGCCCGGGACGAGCTGATGGCCGCCTTCCGCGACTTCCACCCGCCACGGGCTGCGCCGCCGGGCCGCGAGCGACGGACGTCCGGTCCGGGCCCCCGTCGAGCCTGACTGTCCGCCTGCGGTAACCCGCTGGTCAGACGTCTGGGGTCACTCCTCCTCGGCCGCTCCGGCCAGCGGCGCGTCGCGCGAACCGTCCGGCGGGGCCGCCGGCGAGCCGTCCGGGGAGGGTACCGGCGCGGCATACCGGGCCAGCAGCAACGACAGGTCGTCGCTCTCCTTGCCCAGCCGCGCCTGGAGCAGCTCCTCGGCGATGGGCTCCGGGGCGTGGCCGTGGCTGAGGGCGGCCACGCCGACGCTGGCGACGAAGTCGGAGAGGGTGTCCAGGCCGTGCTTGCGGCTCTCGACCACCCCGTCGGTGTAGAGGACGAGCAGGCTGCCGACCGGCACGCGGACCTCGGCCTCGCCCCGGCCCTCGACCGGCACCCCGAGCGGGGGTGAGCCGCCGCCCTCGAGCGCCGTGACCTCGCCGTCGGGGGCCACCAGCAGCGGGGGCAGGTGCCCGGCCCGCGCGATCCGCGCGACGCCGGTGCCGACGTCGAGCAGCACGTAGGCCATGGTCGCGATCTCGTCCGGGTCGAGGTCGAGCGTGACCCGGTCCAGGGCCTGCAGGACCACCGCCGGGGACGGGTCGACCGCCGTGACCGAGCGCAGCGTCGTGCGCATCTGGCCCATCAGCGCCGCAGCGCGCAGCCCCTTGCCCATGACGTCCCCGACGACGAGGGCGACCAGCCCGTCCCCGACCTCGACGCAGTCGTACCAGTCCCCACCGACCTGCAGCCCGCTCTCGCCCGGGACGTAGCGCGCCGCCA
>DASSPC010000208.1:0-5563 GCA_035699865.1 Oryzihumus sp.
GCCGCCACCACCACCGCGCTGGGTGCGGTTGACCTTGGCCGTCGCGTAGCGCAGCGAGGGGCCGACCTCGTCGACCTCCATCTCCACGACCGTGCGCTTCTCGCCTTCCTTGGTCTCGTAGGAACGAGACTTCAGTCGGCCGGACACGATCACGCGGGTGCCACGCTGGAGCGACTCGGCGACGTTCTCCGCCGCGTCACGCCACACCGAGCAGCGCATGAACAGCGTCTCGCCGTCCTTCCACTCGTTGCTCTGACGGTCGAACGCGCGCGGCGTCGACGCAACGGTGAAGTTCGCCACCGCAGCCCCGGACGGCGTGAACCGCAGCTCCGGGTCGTTGGTGATGTTGCCGATGATCGTGATGACGGTGTCGCCAGCCATGTTTAATCCCCTGTTTCTCAGGCGCCGGGGCGCAGGAGCTTGGTCCGGAGGACAGACTCGTTCAGGTTGAGCTGACGGTCCAGCTCCTTGGCGGTGGCCGGCTCGGTGGTCATGTTGACGACCGCGTAGATGCCCTCGGACTTCTTCTTGATGTCGTAGGCCATCCGGCGACGACCCCAGATGTCGACGTTGTCCACGGTGCCGCCGTCCTTGGTGACGACGGTGAGGAACTTGTCGAGGCTCGGCTGGATCGTGCGCTCCTCGAGTTCGGGGTCGAGGATGATCATGAGCTCGTACTGACGCATGCTGTTAACCCACCTCCTTTGGTCTAGAGCGGTCACGGTCTTTCCGTGACAGGAGGGTTGCAGCGTCCCACCACGGCGCACTCTGCCAGTGGTCACTGACAGTGGGTATGCCGCGGCGAACTTCACGAGGGTACCCGCACGTCGCGGCCGGGAAGAAATCAGCGACCGCGTGTCCGGTCCCGGTCACCCGAAGCGCACCAGGACCCGGTCCTCCGCGCCGGCGACCGGGCCCGCCAGCTCGTCGAGCTCACCCTCCAGCCGCTCCTCCCCGGCGGCCTCGGTCTCCCCGAGCTCGTCCTCGGGCAGGGCCCACCGCGCCCGCGCCACGCGCACCACCTGGGCGACCAGCCACCCCAGGGCCAGCAGCCGGGCAAGCAGCAGCCCGGCATACGGGCCGGGGGGCAGGCCGCGGTCCTTCACGCTGAGCCCGGCGAGGTAGAGCCAGACCGCGACGGAGTAGACGACCTCGGTGCCGGCCCAGACCAGGTGGTCGCGCCAGCGCACGCCGACCAGGGCGATCAGCGGCAGCAGCCACAGGCACGCCTGGACCGGCACGGACTTGCCGGTCACCAGGACGATCGCCAGCATCAGCAGCGCGACCTCGGCCACGGCGGGACGGCGCTGGGTGGCGAGGGCGAGGACGGCGCCCGCGACCAGGGCGGCGACCCAGCCCATCAGGGCCAGGACCGTCACCGCACCCACCGGCAGGTCGTGGTCGAACAGTTGCGGCACGAGCCAGAGCGAGCCGTAGCCCGCGCCGGCGCCCCACCAGCGCCGGTAGGTGGACAGGAACCCGTCGGCGTTGACCACGAGCCAGGGCAGGGACACCAGCAGCCAGGTCGCGAGGGTCACGCCGGCGAGGGCGGCCCACTGCCGCAGCCGGCCACCTCGCACCGCGACCAGGCCGATCGCGGCCACGATGACGAGGGGGTAGGTGCGGGTCGCGACCGCGAGGCCGAGCACCAGCCCGGCCAGCGGCACCCGGCGCCGACCCCAGGCCCACAGCCCCACGGAGGTCAGCACCACGCCCAGCAGGTCGACCGAGACCAGCGAGGCGGTGACGATGACCGGCGAGAGCGCGACGTGGGCGGCCTTCCACGGGTGCCGGCGCACCGACGCGGCGGTCACGATGACGAGCAGCACGAGCAGCACGGTCACCAGGGCGGCCCACAGCCCGAAGTACCACTGCTGCCGGGTGGTCACCGGCCCGCCAGGGACGAGCAGGGCCATGACCCACATGGCCAGGCCGCTCCCGACCGGCTGGTCCAGCGACCCGGCACCGTTGTGGAGGTAGGGCAGCGTGCCGGTGGCCAGCCCCGAGGTCTGGAAGACCAGCGGCAGGTCGGAGTAGCACGCGTGCCAGAACTGGTCCGGGGTGCTCCAGCCGGTCCGCACGCAGTGCGCCCGCTGCGCCACGGCCAGGGCGACCATCACCGCGACGAGGCCGCTGAGCACGGCCGCGGCGGCCTGCCAGCCGTCGCGCGAGCGGCGCCCGATCGCGGCATACCGGCCCAGCGGGCCTCCGGCGACCTGGCTGGCCGCCGCCGCCACGGGGTCCTCCCGCGTCGGCGCCACGGTCTGGTCGGGCGAGGTGCTCGGGCGCATGCCGCGCAGACTACGGGCTCGGTCCGGCCCGTGGCCGATGTCCCTCCGGTATGCCGTGCCACGCACCGACCGCGGAGACGGCGACGGGGCGCCCCCTGCGTGGTGCAGGAGGCGCCCCGTCGGAGTGGGTGCCGCTATGGCGTCGGCGCCGGTTGCCCGTGCCTGCCGGCGCCCGAGGTCGTCGGCGACGACGTCGAGGTCGTCGTCGACGACCCACCGCCACCCGGGAACGGCACGGTGAACGTCGGCTTCGGACCCTTGGTCTTCGTCCGCGTGCTGGTCGTCGGCGGCGCCGTCGTGGTGCTCGTCGTGGAGGTGGTGCTCGTCGAGCTGGTCGCGGTCGTCGTCGGCGTGGGCGGGGCGACGTCGGCGTCGCCGATCCCGAAGCGCGGCGGGAAGTCCTCGACCGGCTCACCCTTGAGCGCACCCTCCATGAACGCCGTCCAGATCTTCACCGGGTAGGTGCCACCGGTGACCTCACCGAAGCCGTCGACCTTGATCGAGCTGGTGCCGTCACCCTGGTAGATGCCGACGGCGGCGGCGAGCTGCGGGGTGAACCCGTCGAACCAGACCGCCTTGTTCTTCGTCGTCGTACCGGTCTTGCCGGCAGCTGGGCGGCCCAGCTCCTGGGCGTGCTGGGCGGTGCCCTCCTTGACCACGCGGGTCATGGCGTCGGTGGCGTCGGCGGTGACGTTCTTGTCGAAGGCCGGGCTGACCGACTTGTTCGCCTTGTAGTCGATGCTGCCGCCGGCCGAGGTCACCGACTTGATCAGGTACGGCTTGGCGCGCGTGCCCTGCGCCGCGATGGTGGCGTAGGCGTTGGCCATGTCGATGATCCGCGGTGAGGCCGAACCGAGGATGTTCGCGTAGTTGGGGCTCAGGCCGGGCGTGCTCTGCGGGACGCCCGCGGCGATGGCCGCCTCCATCGTCGACTGCGGCGTGACCTTGATGTTCAGCGCCGCGAAGACGGTGTTGACCGAGTGCGCCGTGGCTGTCCGCAGGTCGATGTTGCCGAACTGCTCGTCACCGAAGTTGCGGATGGTGCCGTTGGCGTCGACCTCGCTGCCCGTCGAGCCGTTCTGGCCCTTGAACTCCGGGAAGTCCTGCGGGCTGTGGCCGTCGAAGCGGGTCTTGGTGCTGATCCCCTTCTGCAGGGCGGCGAGCAGACCGAAGGCCTTGAACGTCGAACCCGCCTGCAGGTGGGCGTCGGTGGCGGAGTTGAACTGGACCTTGTTGTAGTCGCGACCGCCGTACATCGCCACGATCGCGCCATCACCGGGCTTGATCGCGATCAGGCCCGCGTGCAGCAGCTTGGCGGCCTTGCTCGACCCCGAGCCGGGCCGGTTGTCGTTGACGGCGCTGATGGCCGAGTCCTCGGCCCGCTTGTCGATGGTGGTGACGACCTTGTAGCCACCCCGGTCGATGTCGGCGTCGGTCAGCTTGAGCCGGCTCTTGAGCTCGTCCTTGACCGCGTTGGTGATGTAGCCCAGGGCGCCGTTGCTGGCCTTCTGGCGGTTCTTCGGGTCCTGGACCTTGGGGAACGTCGCCTGGTCGTACTGCTCCTGGGTGATCCACCCCTCCTTCTTCATGCCGTCCAGGACGTACTGGACGCGGTTCTTCGCCGCCTCCATCGCCTTGGGGCCGTTGGAGGGGTCGTACAGCGACGGGCCGTTGATGACGGAGGCCAGCAGGGCACCCTGGGCGACGGTCAGCTGTGAGACGTCCTTGTTGAAGTACGCCTTGGCCGCCGTCTGGATGCCGTAGGCGCCCCGGCCGAAGTAGATGGTGTTGAGGTAGCTCTCCAGGATCTGATCCTTGCTCTGGGACTGATCGATCTTGATCGAGATCATCAGCTCCTTGTACTTGCGCGTGATCGTCTGGTCCTGGGTCAGGAAGTAGTTCTTGACGTACTGCTGGGTGATCGTCGAGCCACCCTGGGTCGGCCCGCCCCGCATGGCCACGAGCACGGCCCGCCCGATGCCGGTCGGGGAGACCCCGCTCTCGTTGTAGAAGTTGCGGTCCTCGGCCGCGAGCAGCGCCCGCTGCACGTGCAGCGGCACCTTCTTCAGCGGGACCGACTCGCGGTTGATCTGGCTGATCCGGGCCAGCTCCGTCTTGCCGTCGGCGTAGTAGATGACCGAGGCCTGCGAGGTCGCCAGCTGGTTCGGGTTGGGGATCGGGGTGGTCGCATAGGCCACGGCGAAGCCGGCCACGCCCAGCACACCGCAGGCCGCCAGCGTGAGCAGCACCCGCTTCCACGTGAAGAACCGGCGCCAGCCCTGCTGCTGCTGGGGCGGCTGGGCCCGGCGTCGGCCGGCGGTACTTGCTCGGGTCTGTGCGTTCACGTGTCTTCTTCCGTTGAACGAGCGGGCGTGGCTGCCGGTCAGTATGCCGACGGGTCTTGTGCGTGCCTCATCGAAACCGGTCGTGGGGGCGGCCCACGCCGGACGAGCGTAACCGGGCGAACGCGGTACGTCGAAATACAGATATATCGCTGCGATATATCTGTGAGGTATGGTGGCGCGAACCAGCACCCGCTGTGACCGATCGCACCATCCGGAGGTGAGCCGCTTGAGCCGTCGCGCCGCTCTGCTCGAGCTCGCCGTCCTCGGCCTGCTGCACGACGCGCCCATGCACGGCTACGAGCTGCGCAAGCGCCTCAACACCATCCTCGGTGCCTTCCGTGCCCTCTCCTACGGCACGCTCTACCCCTGCCTGCGCGACCTGGTGGCCCGCGGCTGGATCGCCGAGACGTCCCCCGACCCGGCCAAGGCGACTCCCGCCCCGAGCAGCCGGCGCGCGCGGATCGTCTACGAGCTGACCGCCGAGGGCAAGGAGCGCTTCCAGGAGCTGCTGACCGATGCCGGTCCCGCGGCCTGGGAGGACGAGACCTTCGACGTGCACTTCGCCTTCTTCGCCCGCACCGAGGCCGACGTGCGCCTGCGCATCCTCGAGGGCCGGCGCAGCCGGCTGGAGGAGCGTCTGGACGCGTTCCGCTCCGCGGCGGCCAAGAACCGGGAGCGGGCCGACGCCTACACCGCCGAGCTGCAGCGGCACGGGCTGGAGTCCGCGGAGCGGGAGGTGCGCTGGCTCTCCGAGCTGATCAGTGCCGAACGCACCGGCCCCCCGCTGCCACCCGCTGGCGGGCCGGTCCCGCTGACCTGACCCACCGTCATACCCACCACTTCCCCCGAGCAGTTCCACCACCCACAACAAGGAGAACCCCCATGGGATCCGTGCGCGTCGCCATCGTTGGCGTCGGCAACTGCGCC